>CALEMD010000288.1 GCA_937902945.1 uncultured Erysipelotrichaceae bacterium
GGTAAGCTGTGTTACTACATCTGCTGGAAATGATGAAGTTATGGAACTGACCTTTTCAAATTCAGCAATAACCTTCTTGACTAAAGCCATTTCTTCTACAGGATCTCCAGGAATATCATCCAGTGTCTCGATATCTGCAGTCATCATTCGATCTGTCTGATCAAGACTTACTAAACGGGCACGTTTCATTCCTGTAAATGTAACGCGCATAAATCCTTCCTTTTTACGGACAATCTTTATCTTGGAAAGTGTTCCAGTACGATACAGATTCTCTTCATTTGGATTGTCAACCATGATATCGTTCTGGCATACGATCCACACCATGCTGTCATATGATTCTGAAGCCTCATTGACTGCATTGATTGAGAACTGTCTGCCTACTTCAATCATGACGTCCTGACCAGGAAATACTACAATTCCTCTTGTGCAAACAACAGGTACATGAATAATTTGTTCTTTACTCATAGTTCTGCCTCCATTCTAAGTCCTTTGGACAAAATAAGACGCTGAGCGTCTTATTATGTTTTTATTTTTCTTTTGTTTCAGATGCGTCCTTCTTTGCAGCGCTTTCCTTAACAAGATCATAAGCCATCTGATTTCTCAAGTCGTCTTTGAGAAGTTCCTTGTCAATCAGTTCCTTAACTTTCTCTACATCCATCTTGTATGCATCTGCAATCTTCTGATATTCCTGAGTGATCTTCTCTTCTTCTGGTTCGAGATTTTCAATCTCAGCAATCTTAGCAAGAACAAGTCTGAGTTTTACGCTCTTCTTTGCTTCTTCTTCATAATCCTTTTTCAGATCTTCAACCTTTTTGCCCATCATGGAGAGGTACTGTTCCATCTTCATTCCGTACTGGCTGATTTTCTGATTGAGATCTTCAATCATGCGGTTGATTTCATCCTGCACAAGTATATCAGGAATTTCAACATCACTGTTTCCTGATACCTTCTCAAGCAGCTGTGAATCTGCCTTCTGCTCTGCACTCTGCTTCTTGCTGTCTTCCATTCTCTGTCTGACAAGTTTTTTGAGATCATCAGCCGTCTCGACGCCCGGGGCGTTGACATCTTTTGCAAAATCATCATCCAGTTCAGGAAGAACTTTCGTTTTTACTTCATTTACTTTTACTTTGAATACAACATCCTGTCCTTTAAGATCCTCAGCATGATAGTCTTCAGGGAACTTTAGGTTAATTTCCTTTTCTTCACCTGCTTTGCATCCAATCAGCTGATCTTCAAAGCCAGGGATGAAGCTGTTTGAGCCAAGTTCAAGATTGTAGTTCTCAGCTTTTCCGCCTTCGAACGGAACATCCTGCTTGAAACCTTCATAATCGATATTGACTGTGTCGCCTTTTTCAGCAGCACCATCTTTGACGTTCAGATCTGCATAGTTTGCGCGCATGCGATCCAGTTCTTTTTGGAATTCTTCATCAGTAACAGTTACATCTTCAATAGCATAGTCTAAACCTTTGTACTGACCAACCTTAACTTCAGGATTGACTGCAAAGGTATAGGATATCTGTGCTCCGTTTTCATCTACTGATTTCAGATCCATCTCAGGTCTGGAGATCGGTGACAGCTTCAATTCATCAAGTCCTCTGACCAGCCATACATTGGCATTGTCCTCAATTGCCTGAATCTGAATTTCTCTAGGTCCAATCTTCTGCTTCAAAATTTCAGCAGGAACCTGTCCTTTTCTGAATCCTTTAACTTCCGCATTTTTAGCAATTTTGCTGTATGCTTTGCGGGTAGCATCTTTCCATTCGTCACCTTCTATAGTAACGATCATTTCTCCGGTTGAATTCTCTTTCAGTGTCCAAGTTGACATATGATACAGCTCCTTTCAGCTTTTTACATGCCCGACTATTATAACAAACTCTAGCGGCTTGCGCCACACAGATAATCATAGTTCCAATGCCTTTGAACAGAACGTTTTTCTGTGTCTGTTTGTATTATACCTTTTCTTTTAGCACTGTCAACAGTTAAGTGCTAAACAAGTGAGCGATTCTTTTTCTCTATCTCTTTGAAGGTCCTGCCTTCATCAATCATCTCACTTATACTCTGCAGAATATTCAATGCGAGCGAATACCCTTCTGATTCATCATATGACAGCGGCAGCATCATATATACTTCATGTGCAAGCATCTGCTTTGCCATTGCAAGCATGGATGGATTGCGGCTGGCGAGCCACTCTGAAAGCAAGCCT
>CALEMD010000289.1 GCA_937902945.1 uncultured Erysipelotrichaceae bacterium
GGAAAAGAAAGGATAGTTTAACAAAAGGTGACATTTTCAAAAAACTTTAACACATGTTTTCAATGAGGTTACAAAAACACTTATCCGTTTGCGATCACGAAAAGTTGAAAAACAGATCAGTGATAGTATCTGATTGTTTCTTCAATCAAATTCCAAAATCTATCCAGATCAATTGACACACCAACCAAAGCATTCGCCTTCTTCTTAGAGCAACCCCAAGAATCACAGAAGCTGCCACCGTAGCCTGCAGATCCAGCAGTATCAATCTGGACATACATTTCTTTCATCTCAAAAATGCTTGGATCAATCAGATAAGCAATGCAAGTCACATCATGAACCGGTCCTGCCGCAAGACCATTGTGAATCCTCTGTGTTTCCAAAGTAAAGCGCATTAGTTCACCAAATAACTTGCCTGCTTTGTTATCAGTCTTTTTTATTCGCTCAATAATATCTGGTGTGCATATTGTCTGATCTGTCAGATTGAGACCCATCATAACAATTGGAACTCCGCTTCTGAAAACAACACTGGCTGCTTCTGGATCTGCATAGAAGTTGAATTCAGCTGCAGCAGTAGCATTGCCATGTCCCGTTGATCCACCCATCAGAACAATCTGTTTTATCTTCGGCAGTATCCTCGGTTCCATGCGCATCGCCATAGCAATATTGCTCAGCGGTCCTACAGGAACCAATGTGATATCACCATCACTCTCCAAGAGAGTATTGATGATATACGTTACCGCATGAATCGGTTCTGCTTTACGTGCATTTGGAGGAAATACTGGACCATCCATTCCTGACACACCGTGGATGTTTTCAGCAACAATCTGATCTCTGACCATCGGCAGTGACATGCCTCCGTAAATAGGCACATCAATGCCAAGGCATTCAGCAACATTCAAAGCATTTGGAAGAGTTTTATCCAGTGTCTGATTTCCAGCTACAGCTGTAATGCCAAGCAATTCAATGGCAGGATGCTTTGCGGCTATCATGATTGCAATGGCATCATCATGTCCAGGATCGCAGTCTAATATGATTTTTGTTCTATTCATTGTTTTGAATTTTCCTGTTCTGTTGTTATTTTCAGTGTAGCATTCTACAATCATTTACAAATAGGAGATTTCTCCTATATCGAGGATGATTATGAAAGAAATCAAAGAACAGAAGCAGATTGACCGTATTATTCGCGATTCAGAATTTCAAAAGTATTTTTCAATGGATATAAAAGACAAAACACATCTGTTTCTTGCAAAAGCAAATGAACATATCTTTGAAGAGGGAGAATCTGCACAATGGCTGCTTTATATGACATCAGGCAGAGCCAAACTGCGCAGCACTTCAGCCAATGGCAAAACAACTCTTCTAGACTTTCCAAAAGCCCCTTGGTTTCTAGGAGAAATTGAATTATTTGGAACACGTACCAGCACTTTGGAAGTAAAGTGTCTGGAAGATTCATACATATTGGGTATTCCTACAGAAGAATATGGTGATATGCTTCTCAACGATAATCAATTTCTGAGAAACATGTGCAGATGCATTGCCCAGAAAGAAACTCAAAGAGTTGCTGACTTGATGAACCAGCAAGGTTTTCCTCTGAAGAATAGACTGGCTGATTTCATCCTGCGCTGTTCTGTTCAGGGACAATACAAGGAACGCAATGTAGATGCAGCCGAATACCTTGGTGTATCCTATCGTCATCTGCAGGAAGTTATGAGCGAATTGATAGAACAGCACATGATAACTAAGCATCAAAGAGTATATACGATCTGCAATCGCAATGCATTGGAAAAACTGACTTCTGAAATCAATCAAATGAGAAACTGAATTCAATCGGCATA
>CALEMD010000290.1 GCA_937902945.1 uncultured Erysipelotrichaceae bacterium
CCTATCTGTCTGCTGAGGGTGCTGCGGCATTTCCTGTATATATCAAAATCAACAGTGCTCTTGCACTGAAAAACTACATCACAAGAGCCAGTCTTCACACGATAGCAGACTGACTGTACAGATATATCTCTGCATTCCGGTGTTTCCGGCATATTGCTCTGCAGTATTTTCTCCAATGGCTTGCTCATAGTTTTATCTCAACATTTGCATTCTATCACAACAGCAGATAATTTCCTGTCTTGACTTTCCGCAATGCAGATACTTGCCCTATTGATATCGAAGAAAAAGGATATGCATTATGCATATCCTCAGCGTACCATTTTTTCAAATGCATTGCGGGCAGCATCCTGTTCTGCCTGCTTCTTGCTTAAGCCTTTGCCGACTCCCATGATCAGTCCATCAGCAACAGCTTTGACTTCAAACAGCGGACAGTTGCTAGGACCGCTGACCTGTATTACTTCATAGTGAACTGTTTTTCTGCTGTCACTTTGGATATATTCCTGCAGTTTCGTTTTATAGTCCTTGATAACACTTACTGATTCCGGATTTAAGAGATATGGTGTAATAACCTCTTTGAGGATATTGTCAACCGCCGCCATGCCGCTGTCTAAATACAATGCACCTAGAAATGCCTCAAACATATCAGCCAGAATTGCATCCTTCTCTCTTCCGCCGGTTTTTTCTTCACCTGCACCCAGTTTCAAAAATGGCTGAAGAGAAAGCTTTCGAGCATACATTGCCAGCGCTTTTTCACAGACGAGCTGCGCTCTGAGTGTTGTCATATGTCCTTCGTTCAGCGGTGGCTGGATTGGAAAAATTGCATTGCTGCTCCACAGCTGCAGAACAGCATCACCCATGAATTCCAAGCGTTCATTGTCATGTCTTGTTTTGTGTTCATTTGCATAGGACGAATGCTGAAAAGCCTGATGTATCAGATCTGTGTTATGAATCTTTATGCCCCTGTCACTGAGCCAGTCAATAATATCCAAAATGAAACCCCCTAATCTATGAACGATGCATTTCTGCTGTTTCTGCTTTTTACATTCTGAAGAATGGCTTGAAACTCCGGATCCTCAGAATGCATAAGAATATCATGTGCATCCTGTTTGGCAGTCAGAATAATAGCAGTATCAGTTACTACATTTCCAAGAATGAAGTCTGGTATTCCGCTCTGCTTTGTTCCCAGTATATCACCAGGTCCGCGAAGACGTAAATCTTCATACGAAATTTCAAATCCATCTGTCGTCTTTTCAAGTACCTGCAGACGTTTTTCCGCCATTTCATCTTTTGTGCCGCTCAGCAGCCAGCAGTATCCCTGCTTCTTGCCTCGCTGCACACGTCCTCTCAGCTGATGCATCTGTGACATTCCAAATCGATCTGCATCATAGATAATCATGCCAGTAGCATTGATCACGTTCATTCCGACTTCAATTACGGTAGTAGAAACAAGAATCTGTACTCTGTTGTCAGCAAATGCTTCCATTGTTTCCTTTTTCTGCTGAGAACTCATTCTGCCATGAAGCATTGCAGCTGCATATCTTCCAGCAAACAGCTTAGCAATATTTCTGTAAACATCATTTACATTTCTTGCGTCATATTCTTCATTCTTTTCAACTGACGCGCAGATTACATACAGCTGCTGTCCGGAAGCGAGCAGTTCCTCCACTTCGTTCAGAACACTGCGGAAGCTGTTTTCATGAATCACCTTGGTTATTACTGTCTTTCTTCCTTCAGGCATTGTTTTAATTGTGCTCACATCCATATCTCCATACAGTAGCGATGCAAGTGTACGTGGGATAGGTGTTGCACTCATCAGCAGAAAATCAACATGTTTTCCTTTCTCGACGATCGACCGCCTTTGCTGAACACCGAATCGCTGCTGCTCATCTGCAATAACAAGTCCAAGCTTATTGAATACTACCCCCTGCTGCAGAAGACTATGGGTTCCAATTGCAATGTCTGCTTTTCCTTCAGCACATGCTTTCAATACTTCCTGTTTTTCTTTTGCTTCCATCGAAGCATGAAGCAGCACGACCTTTACTTTCAATGGTTTCAGAACATTTTGAATTGTCTGAAAGTGCTGCTGGGCAAGTATTTCTGTTGGTGCGAGAAGCACTCCCTGAAAGCCAGAAAGTACAATTGCATATAAAGCAGCCATAGCTACTGCTGTTTTTCCGCATCCAACATCACCTTGTACAAGCCGATACATAGCAGTCTGCTTTTTCAGATCTGATTCAATAGATTGAATTGCTGCATTCTGATCTGAAGTCAGCTTATAAGGAAGTGAACTGATCATGCGCTGAACTTCGTTCTCATCAAAACTGCGAGGCTTGCGCATGCCTTCTTTTACAGAAGCTTTTTTAATCATTTCTACAGAAAGAAAGAACTGCAGAAACTCCTCATATTTCAATGCTCTATAAGCCTGCTTTACTTCTTCCGAGTCACACGGAAAGTGAATCTGACGCAGTGCCTGTTTTCTGCTGACCAGCAGATATTTCTTTCGATACTGCAGAGGCACAATATCATGTATCTCTTTTTCAAGAGCTTCATAAACTTGCTGTATGCATGCTCTGACAGTTCTCTGAGGTACGCTTGCACTGACAGAGTAAACAGGTGTCATTTTTTCCTGTTCAGCCAAAGGCTTTTCATTCAGATTCAGTGCTGTGAATTTGCTGCCGCCCCCATATATGCCTGTTATTGACGCTTTCTGTCCTATCTGCAATGAGCGAAGCCAAGGCCGATTATAAATTGATATATGCAGCACATGATCATCCACTTCAGCATCAAAACTAGAGACTGATCTGTTTCTGCCAAAACGATAGCTTTTTACTGCGGTCAGAATCTCTGCTTCAAATGTGACTTTGTCTTTTATTTTCCATTGTTCAAAAGGTTTGATAATAAGTTCATCATATCTGTATGGATAATAAGTCAGCACAGAACCAGCATCATAAATCCCGAGCAGATCAAGCTGCTGTATGCGTTTAGCAGTCAGCTTTAAGTTTTTATCTGATAAAGAAATTTCATTCATATGGCAATTATACCATTCTCATTCCCAAAGAAAAAAACCAGATTTCTCTGGTTTTGATTATTCAACTCCTATGGTGAAGCAGTAGACAGGCTGCCCTCCATCGACTACATCAATATCTACGGCAAAGTGTTCATGAATGTAATCCTGAACTGCCTGGCATTCCTGATCTGTAGCATCTTCGCCTTTTATCAATGTTACTATCTCGCTGGAATCGCTGCACATCTGATCAATAAGCTGCTGAGCAGCGGAAACCTTCTCTTTAGTGACAACCGCTATCTTCTTTCCGAAGATACCCATGTAATCACCCTTGCATATGTTCTGTCCATCAAATGTTGTATCCTTGACAGCGTATGTAACCTGTCCTGAAACGACATTTTTAACAGCTGCATTCAGGATTGAAATTAATGCATGCAGAAAGTCCCTGAGGAATACTGGTTGTTGGAATAACTCTGATATCTTTATTCTCAGTAACATCGGCAGCCGCATTAGCAGCCATGATAATATTTGAATTGTTTGGAAGTATGAAGATGTGCTTTGCATTGATATGAGATATCGCTGAAACAAAGTCTTCTGTAGAAGGATTCATGGTCTGTCCGCCGGAAACAACAACATCTGTACGGTATTCTGCAAATAGTTTTTTCAATCCATCACCGGCTGCTACAGCAATAATCCCATACTCTTTTGATTCAGCGGTAGGTTCTTCCTCACTTTGCACATCATCCATAATCGAAGGATGCTGTTCCTGCTCTGCATTGTCTATCTGAATACGATCAAATTCCCCATACCGCTGGCCAAGATTCAGCGCCTCTCCTGGAGTCATGGTATGCAAACGATATTTCACTAGATCTCTGTCTAGCACAACAGTGATGTCTTCGCCGAGCTGTCCCATCGATTTGCGGAACTTTTCTTCTTTAAATAGATGGCTTCCCTGCTCACTGAGACGCAGGATGAATTCTGCATTGTAGCCTGTTTTTCTGCTGTTAAGCAATGATTGTGCATTCATCTGTTCAGTAGCTTCAGTTATAGGATTTCCGTCTATAAAAGCCTTAAAACCCTCAAACACAATAAGCAATCCGCATCCGCCGCTGTCAACAACACGAGCTTCTTTCAATATCGGCAGCAGTTCAGGTGTTCTGTCAAGGGAAGCCTTCGCTTCCTTGCAAAGCATATCAAAGTATTCCTCTACGGATGTCTCCGGATGCTCTGCTATATACAGATCTGCATATTCACTCGATTCTCTGACAACAGTAAGAATGGTTCCTTCTGTAGGTCTCATAACTGCTTTATATGCAAGCAGTGCGCCATTGAAAATGGCCTTGCTCAGATCAGCAGCCTGCATTTCCTGATGATCGCCGACAGCTTGAGAAATACCACGGAATATCTGTGAAAGAATTACGCCAGAGTTGCCTCTAGCTCCCATCAGCATGCCTCGTGATGCAGTCTTTGCAACAACCGAAAGCTGTTCGCTGCCGGATTTTCTAACTTCCGTCATGCCATTGTTAAATGTCATAGACATATTTGTTCCTGTATCTCCATCAGGTACAGGAAATACATTCAAGGAATTTATTTCTTCTTTGTGATTGTTAAGATTGCAATTGGCACTTTCAAGCATGCCCCTTAATATTTTTCCATCAATTTTATCCATATGCGCTCCTTTTATTCTGTTACTTGAACGCCCTGAACAAACACATTGACGGCAACTAATTCCTGAGAAAGAGACTTCTCAAGCATGTACTTGACTTTTTTCTGGGCTTCCTGAACTACTTCTGATATCTTCACACCAAAACTGACAATGATATATAGATCAATTTCCAGCCCTGCTTCGCTCTTATGTACAACAACTCCCTTGGCATAGTTATCTTTCTTCAGAAGTTCACACCAGCCATCCCTGAGTATCTGCTTGCTCGCCATGCCAACAACTCCGTAGCATTCAGTAATCAAACTGCCGGCCAAGGCTGCAATTGCATCTTCAGAAACAGAAATATTGCCATAATCTGTTTTTCTTTCAATCGTCATAGACATTACTCCTTTTATGCTCATTTATTATAGCAGAAAGCAATATTCCTGCAATGAATGCTGAATCCTCTGTTAATTATCCTGCGGTATAACCAGTGTACCGCCAGCATAATACCCAGCTTCATAATTTGCTTCAAAGTCTTTATCTTTCAGTTCATTTCCCTTTTGATCAATAGGAATAAGAATCCAATTTCCTGATTCATCAAGATAATAATCGCCATTGCCATCCTGATAATAATGCTTAACGCAGCGGTCACCATAGCTATTCGTTATGTATGCACCGCTGTCATCTGTCCAGTAGTCCAAGTTCTGTTCTTCCTGATCCCATGGGCAGACTGCAGAGTAGGCAACTGTCGATCCTTCCTCCGCATAAATACAGTAATCCTTATTAACCTGTTTTTCAGAAAGACTGTTGTATTGATTCAGCAATGATGTGCTGTAATAACCAGCTATGACAGTACCGCCGTCACGCATGATGATTTTCAAAGCTTCTGAGTCATAACTGAGTTCGTATTGACTTATTTCACTTATGTTCTCGATGATATTCTGATCAATATCTGCAAAAGCCTTGCATAGATGGTATTTCATATCATCCGTTTCAAAACCAGTGATATATGGAATTCTGGCAATAATAGAAAGATATTCGCTTTTCATAGGTACATTGCTCTGGTCTGCCATTAGAATTTCCGGGCTGTCAGAATTATACATATATCCTATTGCTTTTTTTTCCTTAACGGAAATATGGATGACTTCACCTTTAAGCAGTTCAACTTTGCATTCCTCAATCATCCCATCTTTTTCAATTTGATTTTCTACTAAACTGGGAATAACAAGAAGATATCGGC
>CALEMD010000291.1 GCA_937902945.1 uncultured Erysipelotrichaceae bacterium
AATGAAGCCTGCAACAGTGATGATCCAAGAGCCAGTTTTGTAATATCTTTCTTTGTTAATACTTTTTCGTTAGATACCGACATGTTTTTCACCTCCTGCAGAAGTTATGCTTGCTTTAGCTACAGCAGCATCAATTTCGATCTTACGCTGTCTGGCATTGAAGAAGTCATACAGTGCAAACGCTGCACCGACCAATGCGACTGGAAGCAGATTATTCATATCAATGAAGCAAGCCATCAGGAAACCAGCAAGAAGATACGGAATGTACTTTGTCTTCATCATGACGCGCAGCAGCATGCCGAATCCGATAGCTGGCAGAATTCCACCGGCAACAGACAGACCATGTGTTACCCATGCAGGCATAGCATTGACCAATGCGCTCATAGCATCCTGTGCCAAGAAAGTGCAGGCAAATACTACAACTCCATATGTCAGTGCAACTATTCCAGTGCACAGCGCATTGATTCTAACGATCTTATTTACATCTGCTTCTGCAGCTGCCTTATCAGCACCCGCCATGAAGAATGAGAAAGCAGAGTAATAGAAGAGAATGATGTACTGCATCAGGAATGAGAATGGCAGACACAGTCCAAGTGCTGCTTCTGCGTCAACTCCTGTTGTATAAGCAATCGTTGTGCACATGAATCCAGCAAGAACCGGGTTTGGCGGCTGTGTTCCTCCGGCCGGTGTCAATCCAGCAAAAGCAAGTTCTGTAAGTGCTCCTGTAGTCAGGCCTAATTTAACATCACCTAGAATAAGACCGGTAATTGTTGAAACTACCAGAGGTCTGAAAACAAAGAATGCTTCCAGCCAATAGTCAACGCCGATGATAATTGCGGTGATTGCCAATAGAATGCCTTGGGTCAATGTAATTTGCATTGTCTTTCTCCTTTTCTTTCCCTAATTGCTACTGAATCTTTTCCTTTGGTTCTCCCGGGACGTCCTGACAATAGACGTCTGATCCGGATGCGGCAATAAACTTCAGGTTTTCCATGTCTGCATCATCGACATAAACCTTTTTTGTCAAAGCCCGTTTACCTGCCGCAAAATGCATATTGCCCACGTTGACTTCGTTCAGATGAACACCCTTTTCAACAAGAGCTCTTGCATCAGCAGGTGTGCGAACAACAAGGAAGATCTTCTGCTCCGGTGCTGCCATATCAATGACATCCGCGGTATGCTGCAAAGTGAAGAATCGAATTCCTACACCGCTTGACTTTGCGGTTACTGCCATCAGTGACTGTTGGAGCTGATCATTTGCTACTGCATCATCGGCAAGAATAATCAGATTTGCTCCGATTGTCTTTGTCCATGTCACCCCAACCTGTCCATGAACGAGACGATTGTCGATCCTTGTCAGTAAAATGTTATCTCCTTTCATCGTTCCACCTCCTTCTATGCCCATAGTACAAGCAAAAAGCATGCCAACAATTCCATGACATGCTTCAAACCCTTTTCAGCACTGACTATTTTTGTATGTAATTATAAATATACAGGATCTCGGAATCCGGTATTTCGACACTGTAGGCGTATTTCACGACACTGAATGCATCTCTTACAACCTGTATGAACTTCTGATGAGAAGCCGCAAATTCATCAGGATCCTGGTTCAGTACAATTTCATTCCTTAGAATCAATCGTTCAATCAGGCAGGCCATATGCACATACAGCCCCATCTTATTTGCCGGATTCAGCTGAATATCCATTCCTTCTTCAATCTTCGCAACCACTTCCTGCACATCATCCAATACTTTTTCAGCATTCAGAATTGTCAGATTGTTGACAATGTTATTCAGTGTAAAGTTCTTCAGTATATTTGCCTTGAATATTTCCAATTCTTCCGGTTTCAGAAACTGCTGCATAAGTTCCGATATTTCATCCATACTGTTGGAAAGAACAAGATCTTCAATTGGTATGAACTGAACCCCATCAAGATGCGGATCCATTGTACCGATGACAAATGCCACATTGTATTTATCAAAAATCGAATCCTTGCCGCCATTCTCAATAAGCTTCTGATAATCATATGTGACAATTTCTGCATCAATCTTCACCGGCAGGCTCTTTACAAACAGGTCCAGTATCTTCTCGGCAGATCCCATGCCCGTAGCACATACGGATAGAATAGCCTTGCTGCGGACTCCATTATCAATATATCTGTACTGAGAGATATTCTGAGCTACGGTTTTCTGCAGTGTTTCTTCCAGCGCATCGCCTTGCAGTATTGACGAGCCAATTGCCAGTGCAAGTTTTGTATTGATATTGTTAACGATTCCTACAACCACATTGGATTCAACCTTAATGCCTTTATAGATTTCTTCCAATGAACCCATATCTACAAGCAGAACAAGCCGATTGAAGCCATGCTTGATCTTCAGGTAATCATTGAGCTGCACAATAACCTTATCGAGACTGATATCCAGCTGCATATCAATAGCCCCATACAGATTCTGTCCAAGCATCTTATTGACTGCTGTTGCAATGGAGCTGGCTGTAGAGTAGCCATGACACAGAATGACAGCTGCTGTATTCCAGTCAGGACTCGCTTCCTTATCAAAGTCTTCCAGCATCAGCATCAGCCGGATCTTCATCATGTCATCAATCGCAATATCAAGGTTCAGATGAATACTCTCTGCGATCTCATCAGCAATCGCATATTCCCGCGGATACTTCATCTGTACAATTTCATTCAGTGCATGTACCTCAGAACTATGTGTAATGATCCAGTTCTGAATCTCATCAAAGCTGCGCACATACTCACTGAGATAGCGCGCCACCATGACCAGATCATTATTGGAAATCTTCAAAGAATACTTGTTCATGATAATGGAAAAGATCTTATCCGTAATCTTGAATGTGAAATCATTATTCAGGTTCTTCAGCTGTGCCTGCCGGCCATAATTGATGTAATCATCATAATTTTCAATGGTTTCCATGATTTCCGATGTGAACAGTTCATGATTGAGCGGATCGTTTTCGTAGTCCTGATAGGCATCGAGAATCTTCTGATACAGTATCACCAGCCTAGACTGATACGGATTTGACTGCACTGGAAAAGTCAGATTCATCATCCGTATATCATCCTTATCCTGAAGCTTAACATTGATTGTAGGAGCAAGCTGGAGGATATAATCGGGCAGATCATAAGAGTATACCTGCAAACTGTCACCTTTGCTATGATTCATGAAGGTTGTTGCACATGTCGCCTTTACCGCATTGATCAGACCGCCTACATTTCCTGGTATCTCTGTATCCATCAGCACCTGATAAGCAAGATAGCTGATCGATATCGACTTCCCTATCGTTTTTGATTCTCTGCGGAAAATAGAAGAAAGCAGATCATGCTTTTCTTCTCTTCCTCTTTGCTGAAGAGAAGGAATATCAATTGATACCGGTATTCTTCTCAGCAGTGTTTTCAGCAGAACATCTTCCGGTTT
>CALEMD010000292.1 GCA_937902945.1 uncultured Erysipelotrichaceae bacterium
TGATTAAGCCACTTTTGAGAACATTTGCAACTCCCGTCTGCAAATGAGGATTTTTTCTATTATCATTGGAATGAATCACGCTTCAATGTGACATTTCATTACGAAGATGGTGCTTCTGCAGATACATCTGTGTCCGTAATTAAAGGAGCTGCAATCTCTGCTGTGACAACACCGACATATGCTGGAAGAGTATTCCTGGGATGGTATACAGGACAGAACGGAACTGGCAGGAAATACGTCTTTACAAGTCCTGTAACTGCAAATATGGATCTGTATGCATACTGGGTTAAAATCAGCTACACGGCAATGAATGTGAAGTACTATGGTGAGGACGGGCTGGCAATGACGGGTGAAAGTCAAACCGGTTCAGTCAAATCGGTTATGGCAGATGTGCCTCATACTGAAAAGGCTAAAATCTTTGACGGCTATTTTGCAGATGAAGCGTATAAGACAATTACACCGACTGCAGGATCTGCTAACAATGTGAAGTTTATATATACTCTTGCGGCTGGAAAGCAAATCGGGTATTCAATCATTCATAGAATAGACAATGGTGATGGAACGTATGCAGCTGATCATATTGAAACAGGAACCGCAAGCCGCTCTTCTGTAACTGCATATGCAGATCAGTCCATCATTGATCGCGGTTATCTGGTTGATGAGAACAGTGAAACCATTGCAATGACGACAGATGCGGCTAAGAATATCGCAACGTTCACATATACACCGATTGACCACAAACTGACAATTGTCGCAAAATTTGCGGCAGGCAGTGAAGGGAATATGACAGATCTGCCTAGTGGAAATGGCTGGAGCTGGAACGGTACATCCAGTATATATACGTCGACTGTAGGGGCAGAACGCAGATATTCCGCTGCTATTCCGCCAATTGCCGGATACAATGTACGATTGGTAACGGAAGGAATGGAAGTTTCCGCTGTCACTGGAATCATGCCCAATGATGATGTAACCATTGAGATAGAATATTACAAGGCTCCGGTCATTTTGCCGACACCAACACCGATCACACCGACACCGGAACCTGGCAGAACATGTCAGGATGATGGGTATCCGGAAGGTTATTACTGGAATGGTACGGCATGTGTAATTGATCCAACACCTGAACCGGAAAAACCAGCACCGGTCAATCCTGCAGATCCTGATACACCGACTGCTTCGGAACCGGCAGAAGATGTGAATGAGATGACTGAATCTGATATAACATTGTCAGAGACTGCTCCTGCTCCTCAGGTGTCGAAGGCAGAACTTGGATCACAGGGCCGCTGGGCATTGATTAATCTGATTGCCTGCATAGTTGGATTCATGGCTGAGATTGTTCTGGTTCTCTCAAAGAATACAAAGCGTCAGGAATCTGAAGAAGGTCTAGACACGAAACATACTCGAAAGAATGGCAAATGGAAGATTATTGGCGGCATTGCTGCAATTGCTGGCATTGCTATATTTGTTATGACAGAACAGATTACCAAGATTATGCAATTGACTGACCAGTATACAATCTGGATGATCGCCTTAGCACTGGCAAACATTGTATGTCTGACTGCCGGCAGAAAATGGCAGGATAGTGACAGCAAATCAAAAGTGGAAAACAGCTGATCAATTCAGACATCAGCAGAATCAAGGAAGGCATTGTCAGAATAAGGAACATATTCTGATAAGTGCCTTCTTTTCCTGAGGTGCTTTCAAATGAATGGACTGCGTAAACCTGCACAAAGCAAGTTCATTGCTGAGGGAATGCTTGCTGATCAAAACGAAATATGCAATAATGAAATCGCGATTTCTATTTGAAAAGACGTTTTTTGCTGTATAGACTGCAGAGAAGCATACTGCTGTCAGTCAGCCGTGTCTTTTGAAAAGATGTATATTCGTAAGGGGTGAGCAGATGACAGCGCCAAGGCCAACGTTCCGCGTCATGAAAAATGGGTATGACCGCTTTGCAGTTGATGACGCTGTAGAACGCTATGCGGCAGAAGTTGACCGCTTAGAGAAACAGCTGAAGTTTTGCCAGCAGCAGATGGATGAAACCAATGCCAGGCTGGAACAGCTGAAAGCAAATTATCAGCAGATGTCCAGCAGTATGGATGCTAGAAAACAGGCTGCCGATGATATTGCCAGACTCTCACTCAGAGAAGCAAACCAGATTATAGCCACAGCTCAGGATAATGCAGACAGCATTATCAAAGAATCACTTGCAACAGCAAGACTGATATTAACGGATCTGTCTAAGCTGTACAATGATGCAGGAACTGTCAAAACTGGTATGCGTGACCGTCTCAACGGACTGATCACGGAGATTGATGACTTCAGAATTCCACAGATGCCTGATCTGCGATGGCTGTCTGAAGCAGAAAAAAAGATGAACATGCGCTGAACAAGACACGCTGTACATTTTCAAAACAGAAGAGAGCCTGCATATGGTGAAAGCAGGTGTGAGGAAATGATGCAGATATCACTTGCGAGCAGGTCGTAATTCCTGCGTTAAAGGAATAACAAGGGCACAGAGAAATCTGTGAACTAAGGTGGTACCGCGTGAACAGCGTCCTTAGAGCATTATAGGGGACGCTTTATTAATTTATCCGAAGGAGATAAAAATATGGAATATAAAGACACACTGCACATGCCGCAGACAGAATTCGAGATGCGCGGCAATCTGGCAAAGAAAGAACCGGGAATTCTGAGCAAATGGGAAGCAGAGGATGCATACCATAACATTCTCAAGCGTCATGAAGGAGAGAAGAGCTTTATACTTCACGATGGTCCTCCATACGCAAACTATGACCTGCATGCAGGAACAGCAATGAACCGCGGCATAAAGGATATTATTATCAGAACTCACGCAATGAATGGATACTATACACCATTCTTCCCGGGCTGGGATACGCATGGACTGCCAATTGAAAATGCGATTCAGAAAATGGGTGTTGACCGCAAGGCAATCTCATCTGCTGAATTTCGCAGCAAGTGCGAAGAATATGCACGCAATCAGATTGCCATTCAGATGCAGAGTGAAAAACGTCTGGGACAGATTGCAGATTATGAACATCCATATATAACTATGGACCGTCATTTTGAAGCGCGTCAGATCAGAAACTTTGAGAAGATGGCGCTGGATGGACTGATCTTCCAGGGCTTGAAGCCAATCTACTGGTCTCCGTACAACGAGACTGCCATTGCCGATTCTGAGATTGTCTATATTGATAAGACAGATCCTACGATCTATGTTTCTTTTGATGTCGCAGATGGCAAAGGAATTCTGGATAAAGATGATAAGTTTGTTATCTGGACCACAACACCATGGACCATTCCTGCCAACCTCGCTATATGTCTGAACCCGGATCTTGTCTATGCTGAAGTACAGACAGAAAAAGGCAAGCTGATTATGCTGGAGTGTCTGGCAGATTCACTGCTGGAGAAATTCCATCTGGAGAACCAGGGCATCCTGCGCACATTTAAAGGACGCGAACTGGAGTATATCACTGTTAAGCATCCAATGTATGATCGTACCAGCTTAGTCATTCTGGGTGCACACGTTACAGCAGAAGATGGAACAGGATGTGTACATACTGCTCCGGGTCATGGTCTTGATGACTTTATTGTTGG
>CALEMD010000293.1 GCA_937902945.1 uncultured Erysipelotrichaceae bacterium
ACAGAAATCATTCCAGACAAACTGATATAGTTCGTTGCCAACCATGCCGAATTCATATTTAGTCATGTTGTTCTGAACACTGACAATCGTTTCATTCAGACGATTGATGATCCAGCTGTCTGAAGGAGAGAGCTCATTCAAAACAGCATCTTCCGGCAGCATTCCGTCTTCCAGATTCATTATGACAAATCGAGAAGCATTCCAGATCTTGTTGATGAAATTCCATGATGCCTCTACTTTATCCTGAATATATCGCATATCCTGACCTGGTGCTGAATTAGTCGTCAGAAAGAACCGCAGCGCATCAACACCGTATTGATTGATTACATCAATCGGATCAATGCCATTGCCCAATGATTTGGACATCTTTCTGCCCTGCTCATCACGGATCAAGCCATGGATCAGTACATCCTTAAAAGGTCTCTGTCCTGTGAAGTGACGAGCCTGGAAAGCCATTCTAGCTACCCAGAAGAAGATTATGTCGTATCCGGTAACCATAACATCAGTTGGATAATAGCGCTTGAAATCAGGAGTTTCATCAGGCCAGCCGAGAGTCGCAAAAGGCCAGAGAGCACTTGAGAACCATGTATCAAGTACATCTTCATCCTGCGTCCAGTTTTCTATATCTGCAGGATCTGTTTCTGACACATATGTTTCACCTGTTTTTCTGTTATACCATGCAGGAATTCTATGTCCCCACCAAAGCTGTCTTGAAATGCACCAGTCTTCGATATTTTCCAGCCATCTTTCAAACACTTTATTGAATCGTTCCGGATAGAAGTGAATTGCCTGATTCGGGTCCTTCTGTGCTTCAAGAACATCCGCTGCCAATGGCTTCATCTTCACGAACCATTGTTTTGAAAGGTATGGTTCAACAACACAATGCGTGCGTTCTGAATGACCAACCTGATGCGTAATTTCCTCAATCTTTAAAAGATTGCCTTCCTGCCGTATTTTCTCAGTCACTTCTTCTCTGCACTTATAGCGATCCATTCCTTCAAATTTTCCGGCAAGCTTATTCATAGTGCCATCAGGATTCATGTTTATCAAGATGATGTCTTTCAGCAATAGCAAAGTCATTGGGATCATGAGCCGGTGTACATTTCATCGCCCCTGTTCCAAAACTCATGTCTATGTATGAATCGGCGATGATCGGCAGGCTTTCCTGGTTGGCCGGATTGATTGCATGAAGACCTATCATATCTTTAAAACGCTCGTCATCCGGATGGACAACAACACATACGTCACCAAACATCGTTTCAGGACGTGTAGTAGCGATTGTAAATGTCTTTCCAGTTTCAACAACCTTATAGTTGAAATAATACATCTTGCCTTTATCTTCCTGGTAGATGACTTCAATATTGCTCAAGGCAGTCATTGCTTCTGGATCCCAGTTGATGATTCTGTATCCGCGATAAATAAGTCCCTCGTTATACAGCTGTGTAAAAACATGTCTGACAGCTCTATTCATCTGATCATCCATGGTAAAGCGCTCTCTTGTATAATCAACAGAGTTGCCTAGCTTTGACCATTGCTCACGTATCTTTGCGGCATATTCAGCTTTCCATTGCCATGCTCTTTTGAGATATTCCTCACGGCCAAGATCATATCTTGAAATTCCCTGTTCTTTAAGACGTGCATCTATCTTTGCCTGGGTAGCAATACCGGCGTGATCCATTCCTGGCAGAAACAATGCATCATATCCCTGCATTCTCTTGTAACGGGTAAGGATATCCTGCAGAGTATTATCCCAAGCATGACCAATGTGCAGTTTTCCTGTGACATTCGGCGGCGGAATGACAATAGTGAATGGATCTTTCGATTTGTCACCGGCAGATCGAAAGATCACCGGCAGTGAAATATCCTTCTTCAATCCAATGGCTGTACTTTCCTTCTTCAACTTCAGTGTGATTGTATTTTGCTTCAAGATTGTCTTTCATAAGGCTCCTCCAATAAAAAAACGCGTCATACGAAGGACGCGTCGCCAGCGTGGTACCACCTTGTTTGCTTCTCAAGCTGCTTAACGCGCATATACGGACCCGCTTACTGAGATTTCAGCGAGTCAGCTGACAGATGACTTCACATAGACCGGATCTCCTGCTTTCACCATGCTCAGGATCTCTTATGCATCACGGCTTATATGCTACTATTTCTGCTAAGCTGCTGCTAACAGTATAGCAGAATTTCTTCTGAATTCAATTGACCTTTTCAATCAATAGCCGCAATGATTTTTCTTATCCATAATGAAAGGTACTTTTCAGTAAGTTCTGCTTCTGCCAGTATTTCTTCATGTGAATGTCTGCGATCTGAC
>CALEMD010000294.1 GCA_937902945.1 uncultured Erysipelotrichaceae bacterium
TGATTGTGTGGCTTTTAGGTTGATATTCAAGCTTTGTTCTTTGCTATTCAGTGTTTATCCTGCTTTTTGAAAGATTCAGGATCACGTTTTCTGCGTTTCCTTTTTTCTTTAAAGAACTGCTTAAGAATCGCCGCACATTCCTGCTGGAGCACCCCTTCTATAATGATAGGATGGCAGTTGAGTTCTGGTATTCTATCTATATCAATCAGAGTTTTAGTACACCCGCCTTTTGGATCTGAAGTTCCGTATATCACCGCGTGTACTCGCGAAAGAATTGAAGTTCCTATGCACATCATGCAAGGTTCAAGCGTGACATATAGGTCACAGTCATTCAGGCACCAGGTATTCAATTTGCGGCTTGCTTTCTGCATTGCTAGAACTTCTGCATGTGCATAAGCGCTCTGCTTCGTTTCCCGCATATTATGTGCTCTTGCAATAATCTTGTGATCACGTACAATAACGCACCCTACCGGAACTTCGTCTTTATCAGCTGCTTTCTGTGCTTCTTTTAAAGCGGCTTTCATGTATTTTTCCATCTCTTCTTTATTCATAAATAAAATGGCACACACAAGCAGAGGTTTGTATGGCTGCTGCCTTCCGGCCCTGACCAGGTTGTGTACATGCTTGCTGTACCACCATTATTATATCGGAGTTATGAATGTCATACAAGTCGGTTTGCCCATATTGTTTCACGTGAAACAAAAAGGAACGGTTTATCCGTCCCTTTCCTGCTATTTCTTATTTGGTACCAGTTTTTCCTGACCACCCATATATGGACGGAGCGGAACCGGAATTGCCACACTGCCGTCTTCCTGCAGATTGTTTTCTAGGAAAGCAATCAGCATTCTAGGAGGTGCAACAACTGTATTGTTCAGGGTGTGTGCAAAGTAGTTGCCGTCTTTTCCTTTAATGCGAATACCCAGTCTTCTAGCCTGTGCATCACCAAGATTAGAGCAGCTTCCCACTTCGAAGTATTTTTTCTGACGCGGAGACCACGCTTCAACATCACAGCTCTTCACTTTCAGATCAGCCAAGTCTCCGGAGCAGCACTCCAGCGTTCTGACTGGAATATCAAGCGAACGGAAATAGTCGACGCTGTTCTTCCAAAGCTGTTCATACCAGTATTTGCTGTCTTCAGGCTTGCAGACAACGATCATTTCCTGCTTTTCAAACTGATGTACGCGGTATAAGCCTCTTTCCTCCAGTCCATGAGCTCCTACTTCTTTGCGGAAGCACGGAGAGTAGCTAGTCAGCGTCTCTGGCAGTCTGTCTTCTGAAAGAATAGTATTCATGAAGCGGCCAATCATTGAGTGTTCTGATGTTCCTATCAGATATAGGTCTTCACCTTCAATTTTGTACATCATATTCTGCATTTCGCTGAAGCTCATTACTCCATTCACTACATCGCCATGGATCATATATGGCGGAATAAAGTAGGTAAAGCCTCTATTTATCATGAAGTCGCGTGCATATGACAGTATCGATGAATGGAGTCTGGCAATGTCTCCCATCAGATAATAGAATCCGTTGCCAGTTGCTTTTCTTGCGCTGTCCAGATCAATTCCATTCAGCGATTCAAGAATGTCCATATGATAAGGGATCTCATAATCAGGAACGGTTGGTTCTCCAAAGCGTTCGATCTCTACATTCTCACTGTCATCTTTTCCAATTGGAACAGAAGGATCAATGATATTTGGTATCACCATCATCCTCTTGCGGATTTCCTGTGTCAGCTCTTCTTCTTGCTTTTCCAGATCTTCTAAGCCTTGGTCAATGTTCTGAACAGCCTGCTTGGCAGCTTCTGCATCTTCTTTTCTGCCTTCGCGCATCATCAGTCCAATAGATTTTGAGGTCTTGTTGCGATCTGCACGCAGTGCATCCCCTTTTGTTTTGGCATCGCGAAACTGTCTGTCAAGTTCAGCAACTTCATCTACCAGCGGCAGCTTTTCATCCTGAAACTTCTTCTTGATATTCTCTTTGACAATCTCCGGTGTTTCTCTGATTAACTTAATATCTATCATTTCATCCTCCAAATAACAAAAAACATCATCCAAAATAGCAGGGACGATGCAATATCGCGGTACCACCCTATTTGCATATTGTTTCACGTGAAACAATACACCACTCATTGTGCAGATAACGGCTGCGGCCGGAAATCATTGGTTTCGCTCAGGGGTGGATTCTGGATTTATCTAACAGCTTTCACCAATTCGCTGTTTCTCTGCTGAAGCGTGTCCATACTGCTCCCCTTCATCGCTTTCAATTCATTTAATCATCGGTGACTTGGTTTGTCAAGATTCTTGGCGCTATGCTAAAATGTTAATCAAAGGCAGGTGTTTCCATTGAAAAAATCATTCCTGGTTCTGCTTGTCACTGTCTTCCTGATCAGCGGCTGCAGCCAGAAGAAAGCAATAGATTATTCAAACGGTCCAGTTATCAGCGAGCAGACATTAAGTGACGCTGAATTAGAGCTCTCACTGATTCAATCGTGCATAGACGACTACAACAGCGGCAAAATTGCCGAACGTGAAGAATACTACGGAATAGATATTGCACCTTTGCCTCTTGAAGTAGACTCGATTCCGGAGATTTCATCACTTAACCAACTGACAATCTCTAAAGAAAAAAGTGAGAATTCAAATGCTGACTTTATCGCTGCTTTAGCTATTAATGATGAATATAGCATTCAGTTCACTCTATATAATATTTCCGATTCTGCTTTTTGGCTGAACGGCACAGCTTCTTTCTTAGTTAATACCGACAATATAATTCAAAACGATCCTCAGTTTGCTTCATACAAATCAGTACTCGAAAAACTGCTGACGGATGAATTAGATGTTCTGAACTGGATGTACGGAATGGATGTAACACTTGCCGAAACAGAAGGCCCTCTTCCAGGCTACTACGAAGTACTTTCAATCGGTTCAACCGAGATGCATAGCATCGAAGAAATGAAAGCTTTCGCAGAAACAGTTTTGCCAAAATCATATTTGGAAAGCAATTTCTATCCCAGTGCCTTTGGTTCGGATTCCTCAATATATAAAGAAGCAGACGGCGTTCTTTACTGTGCAGCATCCGGTTTCTATCCTGAGAATCCTTCTTCTGTCTATGCCCCAGACTACATTGCTGCAATCACAGACGATGGCTCTTCTGTCTCAATCGACATCCTTAAAAAAGTAATGGACCAGGTACAGCCTCAACTGTATCGCATCATCCTTCTGCATAATGAAAATGGATATCTACTAAGCACAACCTATTGATCTCATGCATGCATGATAGTGCAATGCTTGCATACAGTGCTATAATATATTAAGAATCGTTTGTGATTCTTGGAGGTCTCCCAATGAAAAAACCAGACAAGTACAGACGCAAATTGGATTACAACAATGCTTACAACAGAGAAAACTACCGTTCCTTTTCCGTCCGCTTTGACATCAAGGATGAAAAGAAAATTATCCGCTGGCTCGAAAAGCAGCCTGGTGTTAAGTCCTACATTACCGGCTTAATAGAAGCGGATATGAAAAAAGCCGCAAAGAAGCGTTCGGCATAATTTTCCGCTGTGTCTTCTGATTGACCATTTTGCTTTTTACTGTGCTCGGCATGAATGACAGGCAGATCTGATGACTCTGCCTTTTAATATACAGAAAAGGGTCTGCACAACGCAGACCCTTTAGACACTTAATCCAGCTGTTCAGCGGCTCAGCAATTCAAGCAGTTCTTCAGCTTCCTGCTTAGGAAAGTCTGCTGATGGATTATCAAGCAGTGATTTCAGCAGTTCTTTCGTATCCGTATTTTGAGGGACCATATAGCCTATCTCTCTGTATAGATCCTCAGCCATCATCTTATTTGAAATTTCCATAGCCTTTGCCAGTTTTCTTGCTTCCGGTGATTTCTCTGTCTTGGCTAGTTCTGCAGATGAAGTTTCCTGCAGGACTTTAGATGCTGCCAGATCAAGTATAGCCTTCTTTACTGCCGCATCCTTTTCCTTCTGCTGCGGGAATGTTTCAGGCACAAGTGATATTGCATGTGAAATGCAGGCGTCTACGCATGCCCGGCATCCTTCAACACATTTTTTGTAATCAATCTGTCCATTCTCAGTATCTGATGCTCCTGTTGGACATACATAAAGACACAGACAGTCTTTTGTACAGAGACGTATATTTCTTACTGCATGCATATTACGCGACCTCCTTTACTTCAAGAATCTTGAAACTAGGTACTTTGCATACTGGGCATATTTCAGGAGGAACCTGACCAACATACACAAATCCGCATATGCTGCATACCCATACCTTTGTATCTTTCAGCATTGCATCGCCCTTCTCTTCATACTGCTGGAGCAGCGACTTATCCATAGCAGATACTTTTGTTGCCCACGTTACTACTCTCATAGTTCCGCGGTCACTGACGCCTTTGCTCAATGACATGCTTTCTTTCAGCAAACCTTCATTATCCTTTGTTACTGATTCTTTCAAAGCTTTCAGACTCGGATTCTTTTCTTTAGAGCGTCTTGCAAGATAATACTGAGCAAGATCTGTCAATAGCTCCTGTTCTCTAGGCAGGCACTGTTTTTCTGCTCCTTTAGCAAGATTGGAAAAGATATCACTGAGCTCCCCGGCCGTATATCCATCCTTTCTTTCTGTACTTTCAGCTTGCACAGCAGCAGGTTCTTCCTTTTTCTCTTCTTTTTTCTCAAATGCTGATTTTTGAGCGCTGCAGACTGGGCAGACCCAGCTTTCCGGAAGATCTTCCCACTTTGTTCCTGATGGAACATCAGAGCTTGGATCCCCAGCTGATTCATCGTAGATATAGCCGCAGATTGAACAAACATATAGTGCCATTCTTTAGTACCTCCTATTGGAATGCTTACATGCCTATCATAGTCTTATTGATAATTATTATCAATAGTAATTTCTTCAAAATAAAACCGTACAGCCTTTTTCATGAACTGTACGGTATATTGCTTCTGATTGTCTTACTGCTGTTCTTCTTCTGCGGATTCTTCCAGTGTCTCTTCTGTCTGCGGATCTACAATTGCAACCGTGGAAACCTTTTCTCCGTCTCTGACATTGATAACCTTGACGCCTTGCGCTGTGCGGCTGTATGTGGATACCTGTGTCAGTGATATTCTGATCAGAATTCCCTTGTCTGTCATAATCATGCAGTCTTCATCTCCATTGACTGCTCTCATGCATACAAGTGAACCCGTCTTATCAGTAACATTCAGTGTTTTAACACCTTTTGCGCCGCGCTTCGTCAGACGATAATCCTCAAGATCTGACTTCTTGCCAAGTCCGTTTTCGGTAATGGTGAGAATATATTTGCCTTCAAGACTTGTCGCCATACCAATGACAATGCTTCCATCCGTATTGAATCCGCGGACACCCATTGAAGTTCTTCCTGATGAGCGTACTTCGCTCTCACTGAAGCGTACGGCCTTGCCGTTGCTGCCAGCAAGTATAATATCCTCTTCGCCATCGGTTCCCTTAACAAACGCAAGTTCATCATCTTCTCGTAGAGTTATGGCAATCTTGCCATTCTGTCTGATATTCTCAAATTCTGTAACTGAAACCCTCTTTACCAGACCATTCTTTGTTGCAAAGAACAGATACTTTGATGAGTCTCCGTCTTTATAAGATACAAGAGCTTTTACTTTTTCGTCCTTCTCCAGTGACAGTATGTTTACAATCGGCAGCCCTTTGCTTGTACGGCTGTATTCCGGAATTCTGTATCCCTTCATGCGATACACTTTTCCTTTATTGGTAAAGATCATCAGATAATCATGCGTGGACATACTGATGAACTGATCAATGATATCATCTGTATTGAGATCCATGCCTTTGATTCCCTTGCCCCCGCGATTCTGTACCTTGTATGTATCAAGAGGAATTCTCTTGATATATCCATTGACTGTCATTGTAATAATGCAGTCTTCTACCGGGATCAGATCTTCATCTTCCATATCTGCCGGAGCTTCAATGATTTCAGTCTTTCTGCTGTCAGAGTACTTTTCTCTTATCTGTGTCAATTCATCTTTAATGATCTGCAGAATTCTCTCTCTTTTAGCAAGTATATCCTGCAGGTCTGCAATTGTAATCTGCAGCTGGGCATACTCTTCATCAATCTTCTGTCTTTCAAGACCAGTAAGTCTTCTGAACTGCATATCGAGAATAGCCTTTGCCTGGATTTCATCAAGTCCGAATCCATTCATCAATCTCGGCATTGCTTCGTTGGCATCTCTTGATTCACGTATTGTGTGAATGATTGCGTCCATGTTATCGATAGCAATCTTCAGACCTTCTAAGATATGAGATCTATTCAGTGCTTTAGTCAGATCATACTGTGTGCGTCTTACTATAACCTCTTCCTGGAACTTCAGATATTCTTTAAGCATATCCTTCATTCCAAGCTGCTGAGGAACATTATCAACCAGAATAACGTTGTTTACACCGAATGTTGTCTGCAAAGGTGTCAATCTGTAAAGCTGATTCAGCAGTACATCAGGCTGAATATCTTTGCGCAGTTCGAGAACTATGCGGATTCCATTCATGTTAGATTCATCGCGCAGATCCGTAATGCCTTCAATCTGCTTTTCTCTGACAAGAGAAGCAATCTTTTCATCCAGCAGAGATTTATTAACCATATATGGAATCTCTGTCACAATAATGCGCGGCTTGCCGTTGCTCATCACATCGGTCTTTGTCTTTGCTCTCATGACAATAGTGCCGCGGCCGGTTTCAAATGCCTGGCGGATTCCGGATCGGCCTAGGATATAACCGCCTGTAGGAAAGTCCGGGCCTTTGATATACTGCATCAGTTCAGGCATTTCAATTTCTGGATTATCTATCATTGCAATCAGTGCATCAACCGTTTCTGCAAGGTTGTGAGGTGCAGCATTGGTCGCCATACCTACTGCAATGCCAGAAGATCCGTTGACAATCAGATTAGGAAAGCGTGAAGGAAGCACAACTGGTTCTTTTTCTTCACCATCATAGTTATCCAACCAATCAACCGTCTCGCGTTCAATATCGCGGACGAGCTGCATAGCAATCTTTGACATTCTTGCTTCTGTATAACGCATAGCAGCTGCGCCATCACCATCAATGGATCCGAAGTTTCCGTGTCCATCAACAAGCGGATATCTGTAGCTGAATGGCTGCGCCATGCGTACCATAGCTTCATAGATAGATGAGTCACCATGCGGATGATATTTACCCATGACTTCGCCGACGATACGTGCCGACTTCTTATAAGGCTTATCGCTTCCGATTCCCATATCGTTCATAACGAAAACGATACGGCGCTGAACAGGCTTCAGTCCATCTCTGATATCCGGCAGTGCTCTTGATACGATAACAGACATGGAATAATCCAGGAAGTCTGTACGCATCTCCTTCGTGAGCTCTGTCGTGGCTATATTTCCGTGATTGAAATTCTCGGGGTCAAATGTATCTTCATTGTTATCTGCCATGATAGATCTCCTTTATATATCCAGATTCTTTACAAAGTGCGCATTCTCAACTATAAAGTCGCGGCGCGGTTCTACTTCATCACCCATCAGCATATCAAAGGTGCTGTCTGCAGCTATAGCGTCATCGACCGTTACTTTGATCAGAGTACGATGTTCCGGATCCATTGTTGTTTCCCAAAGCTGTTCAGGATTCATTTCACCTAATCCTTTATATCTCTGAATGGAAAGCTTATCTCCCAGTTCCTGCTTAACGACATCCAGCTGCGGATCGGTATATGCGTATCTGACTGTGTTTCCCTTCTGTACTTTGTACAGAGGAGGCTGGGCAATATAAACATACCCCTGTTCAAGAACAGGTCTCAGATACCTATAGAAGAACGTCAGAAGCAATGTACGGATATGAGCTCCGTCTACATCGGCATCGGTCATAATGATTATCTTGTGATATCTGAGCTTTGCCGTATCCACTTCATCCATAACGCCGCATCCGAATGCTGTAATCATGGATCGGATTTCATTATTCTCATAGGCTCTATGCTGTCTCGCCTTTTCGACATTCAGAATTTTACCTCTTAGAGGCAGTATTGCCTGATAGTGGCTGTCTCTTCCCTGCTTTGCACTGCCGCCGGCGGAATCTCCCTCTACGATGTAAATCTCACAGATCGATGCATCTTTGCTTGAGCAGTCCGCCAGCTTTCCAGGCAGAGAACTGACTTCTAAAGCACTCTTTCTGCGGGTAAGCTCTCTTGCCTTTTTTGCCGCAAGACGGGCTTTAGAAGCAACCGTAGCCTTTTCCATGATCAGTTTTGCTTCGTCAGGATGTTCCATCAGGAATCTTTCCAGCTGCGCGCCGAAAATATCGGAGACGATCTTTCTGACTTCCGAGTTTCCCAATTTTGTCTTTGTCTGTCCTTCATACTGAGGATTAGGATGCTTTACACTGATAACTGCAGTCAATCCTTCTTTTACATCTTCAGAAGTCAGGTTTTCTTCGTCTTTCTTTAGATAGTTATTATCCTTTGCATATTTATTCAGAATTCTATTCAATGCCATGCGGAATCCTTCTTCATGCGTTCCGCCTTCAATGGTATTTATATTATTGCAGAAAGTATAGACATTAGGAACATAGCCATCGTTATACTGCATGGATACTTCACATTCAATTCCCGATTCCTTGCCTTCGCAATAGACAACATCTGCATGTACAGGAGTCTTATTCTTATTCAGAAATTCAACATATTCACGAAGTCCGCCTTCAAACATGAATGTATGATGTGCTTTAGCAGGATCTTCCATGCGCAGATCATTGAAAACCATCCGTATTCCTTTATTCAAGAATGCAAGCTGACGAAGTCTGTCACGCAGAGTATCGTGATTATATACTGTTGTTTCAGTAAATATCTCAGGATCAGCCATGAATCTTACTGTAGATCCATTCAGATGAGGATCACATGTGCCGGAAACGTGCAGCGGCTGAGCTGCATGTCCTCCATTTTCAAAGCGAACCGTATATACCGTTCCTTCGTGATACACAGAAACTTCCATCCATTTGCTTAATGCATTGACTACCGAAGCGCCTACACCGTGAAGACCTCCAGATACCTTATATGCACCGCCGCCGAATTTTCCGCCGGCATGAAGTACAGTAAAGATTGTTTCAATGGTCGAAATTCCAGTTTTTTCATTGATGCCTACAGGCATGCCGCGGCCATTATCTTCAACAGTCACAATGTTATCTTTATCAACTGTTACAGTAATCGTATCCGCATATCCAGCAAGAGCTTCATCAATACCATTATCAACAATTTCCCATACAAGGTGATGAAGTCCTCTTTCGGATGTTGATCCAATATACATGCCAGGACGTTTTCTAACTGCTTCAAGTCCTGACAGTACCTGAATATCATCGTCTGTATAGGAATGCGTTACTTTTTCAATCAGATCATCTGATTCACTCATAATGTACCTCTTTTCTGTACTGCGATCGTACCGTTCTCTATGTAATATTCCGCTGCATTCTGTTCTTTCAGAAATGCAGGTATCTCCGTACATGTGATAATGCACTGACATGGTTTATGAACCATGCTTATCAGTCTCTTCTGATGTTCTATATCCAATTCGGATAGAACATCATCAAGAAGCAGTATCGGTGTATCTTTAGAAATTTTCTGAATGAATTGAAGCAGCGCCATTTTATACGCAAGCATCATCATTCTTCTCTGTCCCTGGCTTGCTGTTTCAATCAGATTTCTGCCATCCATTGTGAAACTGAGATCTTCTCTATGAATTCCCGAGGTCGTGGTACCTGTTTCCATATCTTTTTCTCTAGCTGACTTCAGCATGCTGTTCAATTCTTCTGCTGATTCAGAATTGTCAATGCAGCAGTGATAAACCATTTTGCTCTTAATATTTTCTGCACTTAGCTTCTGATATATATCAGGCAGCAGCTGATTGATTTCTTCCACAAATACACGGCGGCTGTGAATGATTTTGACTTCTTCTTTAATCATCTGCTCATCTAGAGTATCAAGATAATTCATATCAATCTTTTTTTGTTTTAACAGAATATTTCTCTGTCTCAGAAGACCTTGATAGTTATTAAGACTGATCAGATATCTATTTGAAATCTTAGATATCTCCTGATTCATCATTCTTCTTCTCTCACGAGGCTGATCTTCAAATATTCTAAGATCATCCGGCGCAAACAATACTACATTCAGCTGACCGATGAACGCACTGCTTTTTAACACAGGCTGATTTTCGATCATCAGTGTCTTGCCAGCAGAGCGAATCAATGCAGATATATTCTTTTCTACTCCGCTTTTAAACCTGCAGGAAATTTTTGCATACTCACAGCCATGCTTTATCAGCAGTGAATCATCGTTTGTTCGATGTGATTTGCTGAGACTGAGATAAACCATGCTTTCTAAAAGATTTGTCTTTCCCTGAGCATTTGCACCGCTGATCACGTTGAATTCAGACGACAGATCAACAGATGCAGAAGAATAATTGCGATAATTCTTCAGACTGAGATTTTCAATAATCATTTTTCAATAATAAAATGACGTTTTCCAATTTGAATCTGATCACCAGGATACAGTTTCCTCCCCCGTCTGTTTTCCTTTTCGCCATTCACTGCAATTTGCAGTGTCTTGACCATCTGTTTGGCTTCACCGCCGGAACCGGCAATATTTTCCAATTTAATCAGCTGTTCAAGTTTTATATACTCTGTTGAAATCTTTGTCATTCTGCATTCCTTTTCCGGGCAATTTCAGCCTTCCTTATTATATCATAAAAGCGCCTCTAAAAGGCGCTTAAATGCAGTATTTACAATGCTTTCATGCATTTTTCAATTCATACAGAATCAGAATTAAATCAGTTATAAGTTCTTACTGGCAGAACAAGCTGAAGAATTGTTTCATCCATGGTGTTTTTCAGTACAAAAGGCTTCATTTCACCAGTAAATTCAATCTTAATTGACTGTCCTTTCAATACTTTGGCAGCTTCACTGACATATTTGCCGGAAAAACTGATATCTAGAGGTTCACCCTCATACTTATCGGCATGCAGAATTTCTCTTGATTCACCAATTTCCTGTGATTTATTCATCATTACGATCTCATCACTTGAACACTGCAGTCTGATAATTGTCATATTATCGTTCTTTATGAATGAAGTACGATCAATGGCATTGATCAGATCTTCTCTATCCAAAGTAAGTGAATATGCAAATGATGCTGGAATCAGACGTTCAGTCTCAGGATATTCACCTTCAAGCAGACTTGACTGCAGAACTGTATGATCAAATCTGAATTGAACTTTCTTCTGACTGATTGATATGCATACTTCTTCTTCATTGAAAATGATGCTGGATAGAATCTTTAATGTCTTAGCAGGAATTGTAATGCAGAATGACGCTTCTTGACTTAACTGAATTGTCTTTTTTGCCAATCTGTATGAGTCAGTAGCTGTACACTCTAGAGTATTGCCTTTCATCTTAAAATTAACGCCTGTCAATACAGGTCGTGTTTCTTTTACTGATACTGCAAAGGAAGTCTGTTCAATCAGTGTCAGCAAATCAGCAGCAGGCAAAGCAAATGAATCTGCAGGTACTGAAAAATCAATTTTAGGATAATCAGAACTGCGCATACCATTGATCTTGAATTCAGTCAGAGTACCGCTGAATCTAGTCAGAGCTCCATCAATGATTTCAATACTGATTGTATCTGAATCAATCTTTCTTACAATTTCCAGAAGGTATCTTGCATCCATTGTTATGCTGCCTTCTTCAATAACAGTCAGATTCAGATTTTCATCTGTTTCATTTGTCAGTATTCTTTGAATGGAAATATTATTATCACTGGCAGTCAGTGTAATCTTGTCATTCTCAACTTTAACTAAAATGCATGAAAGAGATGGTAAAGGTGAATTAGGTGCAATTACGTAGCTTACAATCTGAAGTGCATCATAGAATTTTTTCTTTGAAATTTTGAAGTTCATCTTTAGGCCCCCTATATAAGTCTTTTATAAGCTTATTATTATTAAGACGGTGGAAATGTGGATAAATGCTTGAATAGCCTTTTACACAGCCATAATTTTAACACTTTGATATGTGGAATTAAAGCGGAGAGATTTGTGGATAATCAGCTGCTGATCATCTTTTCAAGTTCAGATACTGCAGTAGCGAATGCCGGTTCTTTTTGAATCTGCTTCTCTACTTTAGTACATGCACTGATGATAGTTGAGTGATCTCTGCCGCCGAACTCCTCACCAATTTTAAGATAGGATATATTCAGAAGTTTTCGGCAAAGATAGATTGATATATGTCTTGCGTTTGCAATATTTTTAGTTCTTGTCTTAGAAGTAATCTGCTGCTTAGTAAGTCCATAGTAATCTGCAACGCATTTAATAATCTTTTTAGGAGACAAACCGGAAATATCACTCACAACAGCTTGATTCTTCAGGGCTTCCATAACAGTCTGATATTTAATGCATCCGCCGCCAGGCTGAAATTGTATTGCATAGAAGAGAACTCTGTTCCATGCACCTTCAAGGTCCCTTATATTGCCTGAAAAGTTTAAAGCAATATAATTCAGTCCATCTTCTTCAACTTCATTGATTCCGTATCCATTAGACTTAATTTTCATTTTCAGAATAGCCAGTGAAGTTTCAAATTCTGGAGAATCAATACCAACAGATAAACCAGATGAGAATCGGCTTATAAGACGATCTTCCAATCCTTTGATTTCTTTTGGCTGTCTATCAGAAGCAATGCAGATCTGTTTTCTGTTATTAACAAGTTCATTGAATATGGTAAAGAAAACTTCATGAGATTTTTCTTTGCCGGCTAGAAACTGAATATCATCGACAAGAAGCACATCCAAGCTATACATATACTGCTTGAATGCATCAATTTTATTATCACGTATAGAATTTGCTACATTTTCAACAAACTTAGGAGCATCCGTATAATAGACCTTCTTGTGAGGATCAGCTGTCAAAACAGCATTGCCAATAGCCATCAGAAGATGTGTTTTTCCCAGTCCAGAATTGCCATAGATAAATAAAGGATTGAAGAATTTTCCTGGATTGATTGAACATGCCAGCGCAGCAGCCTGACTTTCTCTATTGCAGTCGCCAACGACAAAGTTTGCAAAGGTTCTGTCCTGCTGAATACGCATACTTTGAAAATCAACAGAATCGAAATAGGATTCATGAGATCCAAGAGAACAGGAAGTTGGCAATTCAGATTTCTGACAGACTTCAACCAATATGGAATGGTCGAGATTGAATACTTCAATCAGGGCTGCAATGATGATTTCATTCTGACTTTGAATAACCTGTTTAGCTACAATATTCGGTGCAAGAATGATAGCTTTCGTATCATTGAATTCATACAGAGAACAGGGACGGTAGAAATTCTCTACGATCTCTGGTTCAATATTTCTGCTATTCATCAGGTAAGCCAGTACCTGTTTCCAGCTGTCTGTTAAAAACTGTTCGGAGTTCCTGCTCATACGACTGCCCCTTATCTATAATCTTATGAAGAGTGTACTGATATTCTAGACACAAATATCTGTAAAATCCACATGAAAATGTGCAAAAAAAATTTATCCACATTTGTATAATTCAGATTGTGTATATGTGATGCTTATTTGTTGAGTTTTCCACCGCTTTCCACAAAATTTTAAGTGGAAAGAAAGTGCATAAATTATCAACACTGTGGATAATTGTCAATATTGTTGATAAGATGCAGCAGTACAGAAAATTATCATCACTTACAAACAACAGAATATGGCTTTATAATCACTGTTTATGAGATTTCAACACTTTTCCACAGGTGTTGATAAGTGCAAATTGTGGATTGGGGAATGCATGTGGATAAATGAAAGTTATAAACAAAGCAAACGCGCCTTTTTCAACATTCTAAAAAAGGAAAGCACCTGAAAGTATAAACTGTGGAAAACTAAAAAAAGAGAACACCGCATGGCATTCTCTTAGAAAGCTATTCCTTTTCTTCGCTATCTGTTTTGTCTGATTCGCTGTCATTCACGTAGCGGATGCAGATATGTCGGAAACTGCCTTCACCTTCGCTTGCTGTTTCCAGGTTATTCCAGTCACTGAGTATCTTATGAATAATTTTTCTCTCGTCATTTGGCATTGGATCCAGAACAGCATCCACTTTAGTGCGCTGCACCTGTTTGCCGATGCGCTTAGCCATTGATTCTAGCTTTGCATAACGTTCTTCTTTGTAATGGTTGATATCTACAAGAATATAAATTCTCTTTTTGAAATAGGCATTTACAGCACTTCTGACAACAGTATTGATAGAAGCAAGTGTCTTTCCCATCTTGCCGATCAGAACAGCGTTGTTTTCGGAATTGAGACTTACCAGGAAACCGTCATCTTTTTCCTCAATGGAGACTTCAATATCCTGATCAATGCTTGTAAAGAAGTTGCCAAGGTAGTCAAACAGAAATTCCTTGATATCATCATTGCAATAAACGTCAGCGGATACAGAAGATCCAATTCCAAGCAGACCCTTTTTTTCTTCAGTAATGAAATACGTCAGTTCTTCAACTGTGCAGCCTTTATCAGCTGCAGCATCATTCAATAGCTCCTCAAGAGTTTTTGCAGTATAGTTCTTCATGCCGCAATTTCCCCCTTCTGTTTTTTGTCATCAATGATTTTCTGTACAATCAGAGTCTTAGCTATATTAACAAGAGAATAGATTGACCAGTAGATAGACATTGCTGTCGGCCACATAAGACCGAAGATGAGAATCATTGCAGTCATATACATCATCATCATCTTGCTCTGCTTATTAGCTGTATCTTCAGGCTTGCGGTGATGCAGAGCAGCTTCTTTTTCAGCTTTCTTCTTTGCGAGAATCTGAGGCAGCTGCATAGACATAACCTGACATACTCCCATGAAAATGAAGATTGCCAGATACAGCCACTGTCCTTCTTTCATTCCGTTCCAAGGCGTGGTTTCAAGGCTCAGGCCCAGGAATGAAGCACTCTTAACAGCTGAAGATCTCTGAACTGCCTGATACATTGCGATAATTACAGGGAACTGAATGAATGTTGTCAGCAGCATTCCACCCGGATTGACATTGTATTTCTTGTACAGAGCCTGCATTTCGTTAGCCTGCTTCATGCGTGATGCATCATCTGTCTTGCCTTCATATTTTTTAGTGATCTTATTCAGTTCAGGCTGAAGAAGCTGCATCTGCTGGGTAGCGATGGTTGATTTCAGAGTAACTGCAGCCAATACTGCATTTACTAGGATTGTAACGACAGCAATACCGCCGGCAACTCCCAGTTTTGGAGTAGCCCAGTTGATCAGCTGAGATAAAGGCCAGACGAAGATGGCGCTGAACCAGTTCTCACTGCTCATAATCTCTGAGAATGTAGTCTCAGGATAGATCTGTACGATCTGATTGTTCGCATCTGTAGGAACACTGCAGCCGCTGAGAGTAAAAGCTGTGACAACAACCAGCGACAGCAGGATCAATTTCTTAGTTCTATTAGATAGTTTCATATTTTCTCCCGCTGCATCTATATATATAAATAGCGCTATTCTATTGTAGCCTTAACCATTATTTTTTCCAAGTTCTTTTTGTTTGTGTCAAAGTCTAGACCGTTATAGTTAAAGCGTATGATTATGACAGCATCAGATGGGTATACTTTGAAATCTATTGTGTCATGAAGCATCATTCTTACCTGTCGCTTGATCTTATTGCGATGTACGGCGTTGCCAATCTTTTTTGAAAGAGAAATGCCGATTCTCGCTTCTGCTTCTTTCTTTGGAGAGGAGTAGACAACAAAACTCTGATTCACCTGTTTTTTGCTATGGTGGATCATATACTGAAATTCTTCGGCTTTTTTAACTCTGTTCTTCTTTTTCATAAGGGTATTGTAAACTGCATTTATCATAGCAGAAACGAAATTTAATAATGAGAAGCAATATAAGGTTCGATAAAAAATCACCGTTTCCGGTGATTTTCTTTAGGCCGATAAAACTTTTCTTCCCTTTGAACGGCGTCTTGCTAAGACCTTACGTCCGCCGACTGTGCTCATGCGGGCTCTGAAGCCGTGGGTCGACTTGTTCTTTCTTTTGCTCGGCTGGTATGTACGCTTCATTCATGCCACCTCCAGTTTTTATACAGAAACGAATAAAGTGCTTCTATATAGTACCTATAGGAGTGTGAAAAGTCAAACAGAACTTGTGCGGCGGAATACGAATGAAGGCCTAATCTTATGATATTCCGTTATCTGAGCAGAAATGCAAATTATAGGAATTTGAAAGTTTGATGACAGTAAAAAATATAAACAATGGTAAAATTAAACCAATAAAGAATACTATACAGCAGAATAGCAGTGCATATTAGGAATGTCCTATTGTTCGGCAAGACCGGAACAAAGAAAAGAAGGTATTGAAATGCGACGTAGCTTTCTCTGCATAAAAAAGGTTATCGCTGTTGCGGTTGCAAGTGTTTTGATGCTGTGCTCTTTATCTGTGAGTGTTTCTGCAGAACTGCAGCACCGGACAATCAAGGTCGGTTTTTTTGCGTTTGATGGCTATCACATGATTGATGATGATGGCAATCGCTCGGGCTATGGATATGATCTGCTTCAGCATATGGCAGGATACACCAACTGGCACTTTGAATATGTTGGATATGAAAAAAGCTGGAGCGAAATGCAGGACATGCTCGAAAATGGCGAGATAGATGTTCTTACAAGTGCTCAGAAGACAGAAGAACGGATGGAACGCTTTGATTTCTCAAATGAATCGATAGGAGTTTCTTCAGCGATTCTTACCGTAAAGTCAGGCAACAATACATACCTGTTAAAGGATTACGTCAATTGGAGCGGTATGCGCATAGGTCTCTTGAAAGGCAACAGCCGCAATGAGGACCTTGCTGAATTTGCTGAGGAGAAGGGCTTCACATATATACCGGTTTATTTTAACAGCACAAATGAACTGACTGCAGCTCTGCAGGATTCTGAGATTATAGATGCTGCAGTAACCAGCAATCTGCGTGCTGTCAGCAACGAAACCATTCTTGCAAAATTTGCGCCGTCACCATTTTACATAATGGTCAGAAAAGGAAATACAGAACTGCTTGCAGAAATCAACGAGACATTGGAATTGCTTTATGCTAATCATCCTGAACTGCAGACAGAATTAATGGAAGAATACTACACTCCTAAAAGCGGAGATGAAATTGCCTTTACCGCTGAAGAGAGACAGTTCATTACAGAGATGCAGGATACATCGTTCAAAGCATTTATGAACCCTGATAGAATGCCTCTTTCTTATTATGAGAACGGAAAAACGACCGGAATCATCGGAGAAATAGCTTCCGAAATTATCAAGCGTTCCGGATTGAATATTGAAATGATTGAGCCTGCAAGCAGAGAGGAATATTTAGCTTTGCTTGACTCAGAGAATGCAGATATATGCGTTGATTTTGCACACGATTTTTCAATTGCCGAAAAATATGATTATCATCTGACTTCATCATACGTAAATGCGGGCATATCAAAACTGTACCTTAAGAATAACACGTCAAAAAAAAGAGCAGGCTTGATAAACGGTTCCTATATTGTCAGCGGACTTGAAGATAAAATTAAATCTGAATATGAAGATATTCAATATTATAATTCGACGGACGGTCTTCTTAAAGCAATAGAAAACGGTGAATGCGATGTTGGTTTTATGTACACGAGAGTCTGTGAACGGCTGACTTTGGATGATGCTAGAAATAGGCTGACATCAGGACTTGAATATGATTCAAATGTCAGTTTCTGTATAGCTGTCAAGTCAGGATCAGATCCACGTCTTTTCAGTATTCTAGATAAGGCGGCTGCGAGTTTAAGTGATGATCAAGTCAACGATATTGTAAGGAAATATACAGCATATGAAGCATCTCCAAATACACTAATAAAGTTTATTTATGACAATCCTTTTGTAACAGTAGCGCTTGTTGCCGCGTTATTTATGATGCTTATACTTGCTGCATATATCGTTCTTATGATCAGAAGAAGAAAGCAGGAAAAAGTACGGCTGGAAGAAGAGAAAACGCAGAACAGACTGCTGTCAGAGGCACTTGCAGCGGCAAAATCTGCAGACGAATCAAAGAGAAGCTTTCTATCTCATATGTCTCATGAAATTCGAACACCTTTGAACGCTGTCATAGGTTTTATGGAATTGTCCGAAGGTGCAGATCTGCACCTTCGGACAATTCCATAAAA
>CALEMD010000295.1 GCA_937902945.1 uncultured Erysipelotrichaceae bacterium
GCCGGCAATGTGCAAAGAATATCGGTTCTATGCAGAAGCCGGAACATCATCAAAGTATATGGCTGCGAAAGCTAAAACGCTTGATCATCTGATCAGCAGTGCTGATGATGCTGCAGTCAGACTTGTGGATCGCCTTGACAAAGTTCTGCAGGATGCAGACTGCTACAAAACAGGAAAAGATGTATATGATACTGTATGTCCATTGATGAAAGAACTGCGATCTTATCTTGACGCTTATGACAAAGACGCAGACCCTTCCGTATTCACTTTGCCTACATATGAGGATATGCTGTTCTCCCTGTAACACATATCCGAACGGATCTTCTGTTTCATTAGGAGGATCCGTTTTTTTTGTTAAAAAAAGAAGCCCTTCGGCTTCTTCACTGCACTTCAATATCTTTCTTTGCCAGCCGCTGATTTGCCCAGCTCCGTATCAGAACATAGATTACTGAGAATACCGGAACACCAATAAACATGCCAACGATTCCAAACAGACTGCCGCCGACAATAATCGCAAACATAACCCATAAGGTTGGCAGTCCCATAGAATCCCCAAGTATATAAGGACCAAGTATATTGCCATCTACCTGCTGCAGAATCAGAATGAATACTGCAAACTCAAGTGCCTTGAACGGATCGATGATCAGCAGTATAAAGACACATGGCACAGCCCCGATAAACGGTCCAAAGACAGGTATCATATTTGTAAGACCGACAATAAACGAAATCAGAGGAGCATATGGAATCTGCATAATCGATGTAATGATCCAGCAGAGAATGCCTATAATCAGTGAATCAAGCGCCTTTCCAAAAATAAAGCGATTGAACATATGCGAAGTCAGATTGCCAACGCCAAACCAGTATTCGGCATACTGCTTTTTCATACATGCATACATCATTTTCTTTGACTGACGGGTAAATTTTTCTCTGTCTAAAAGAATATATACAGCAATAATCAAGCCGAGAACAAAGTTGAATACACCTGTAAATATTGATACTGAGTAATTCACTACCGTTGACAGAACTCCGCTGTTATTGACCAGCCAGCTCTGCAGAGCATTCGTTATTGTTTCATACACTCCATCGAGATACTGTGCCATGCCAGGATTGCTGCCAAGAAGCGAATCAAGGAAATTGTTAGCACTAGACATATATCCATCCATGGATGCTGTCAATGTTTCAACGCTGCTGACAAGCTGAGGTATAAGTACTGCAAAGAATGAGGC
>CALEMD010000296.1 GCA_937902945.1 uncultured Erysipelotrichaceae bacterium
TACACTCTTTCCCTACACGACGCTCTTCCGATCTGCTGAAACAATAGCACCAATTTTGAAACCCTTAGGTACAAAATTCATTTGCACTTCATTATAGCCGACTTCTATCGCAAAACCAGTCAGACCGCCATTCACCTCGTATGTCTTAACATTCTTTCCATTCACCGTCAGGTGCCATCCTGTATCATATGGAACAGATATGACCGCAAATCCATTTTCGCCTGCATTGATATCTCCATAGACATAATTATCGCTGATATGCACGGTATTGAACTGTACTTCTTCTGAACCTAGCAGTGCTTTGATTTCGTCGAGATCCTGTGCATGGCATATCACAGTATCTGTGACTATGGATGAGTCTTGATCATAAGTGTCATAGCTAATTACTTCGTTATAGGTCTTGCCTAGATTGATGTAATCAAGGTTTTCATATACTTTCATGGAATAGTAATCGCCAAAGTATTGATAATTAGCAAATGGAACCTGATCTTCAGCGGTTACAACCGCATATTTAGTGGAAACCAGATTCATGATATTTGGATCTTCAATGTCAAACGTCCATAGCAGATAGTCTTGTACATCGGCTAGTTTTTTAAGATCGTTTGCGCTTGAGTGATAGGTGCTGTCATATGAGAGCATTCCGCGGATATTGAAGTTGAGATTGAGATTGGTCGATATCTGCCAGTATACCGTATCCGGTTCAATATAAGAACGATAGAACTGTGAGGCATTGTCAGGATCCATCTTTAATAAGTATTCATTGTATTCATCTTTGCTGCCCATAAGCGTTGATGTACGATTTGTGAGCTGATCGCTTTGATCACTGAAGGCAGGGCATCCATAGAATGAAAAGAATGAAACGAAACATAGCTCTATAACTGTTGAAATCCAAAGAACAAGTCTTCTGTTTCTGTATAGCGCCCATCCGGTAAGAATGATGAATGGAACAAAAAGCAGCAGGATGGAATAATCGCTTAGCAAGTCCTCTAGAGACATGCCTTCAATTGCTGCCATAAGCGGCGTCGCTGATACAAGCAATATTGAAAAAACTGCAATTGATCTTCTTAAAAGAGGCAGATCCAATCTGTCTGGTTCATTTAGTATTGGCATAATTGCTGCCAACAGAAGGAAGGATACACTGCCAAGCCATCTATAAGAGGGTTCACTGAATCCGTGCATTACGGATGACAGGAATGGCATTAAGGCTATTACAGAAATGACTGTACACATAATAATAGCTGTTTTGCGATGGTTTTTCTTTGCAAACAGCTGCGGGAACAATAGGGTACCTATTGATGAATTCCATAGAAATACTGCCATAACAGAATCATTAGATGAAGTATAGGAATAGATGGAAGAGATGGCAGTACCGCGATTTGCCAGGACGCTGGTAGGTGTGAATATGCCAGTCAGGTATTCAAAGTATGGAAGAATAGAATCATAGATCACTGTACTGGAGCTTTTGCCAACTCGAGAATTGCCAAGGATGTTGAGCACTTCAGGAATTACGACTATGCCAGAAAGCAAAAGACCGACAGTATAGAAACCGATCAGTTTGAAGGCACTTGGCCATAGTCCCTTAAAAGATTCATGATATATTTGATATCGCCA
>CALEMD010000297.1 GCA_937902945.1 uncultured Erysipelotrichaceae bacterium
TGCCGGTAGAAAAGAGCACTGTCCTACTGGCCTACAGGCTTTTCGACAGTGCTCAATATTTACGGGGGGATGTAAATGAAATTCAGACAGGAAACAGATTATGCGATGCGTGCGATACATGCTTTGGTGGAAGCTGGCCAAAAACCTTTAATATCGAAAGAAATTGCATCTAATCAAAACATTCCAGCTAATTATATTCTGACTATCATGTGCAAACTGAAAAGCAGCGAATTTGTAAAAATGGTAGCAAAAACAGAAAATCGCCGCGGGGGATACATGCTGGCGAAAGATCCATCTACGATTACATATTTTGATGTTGTCAATGCATTTGAAGGCGGCATTCAGATAAATGCATGTTTGCGTGATGCAAAATGCTGCTCAATGTCTTCAAACTGCAGTATGCGCAAGGAATTAATTAGAATCAATGAAGTATTAATCTGTGAATTAAAGAAACAATCAATTGCAGATATCTACAGTGAAGATATAAATGACAGCAGCGAACTAGCATGTGAATGCTGATTCAAAACTGCAAGGGGGATTCTATGCTGGATATTGAAGTTGGATATGATTAAATCAAAATAACCCATCCAGTCGTGGGAATTCTTAGCGACTGTTTTTGTTTTAATAGGATGAGAATGATCACTGTGATACTCACGGTGGAAGTATATAAGTGCAGATGAATACTATCTGCAGGGAGGGTCTTATATGACAGGAATCAAAGGTATTATGAAGAAAACAGAAAAATTGCTGCTGGAGCTGTTCATGGCGTTCGCATGCATACAGCTGTTTGGAGGAACTGCAGCGCACGCTGAAGCAACTCCGGTTATCACAGTAACACCGACATCTGCATACTCTGAAGAAACATCAAAGTATACAGTGACACTGGCTGTTTCTGCAAAAGAAGGATATTCCGTAAAAGCAGTGATCTTCAATGGAGACTCATCAAAGACTGCAGCACCATTTGAATATACTGTTGCAGAAGCAAAGTCATATGATTATTCAGTTGTGTATACCAGTGCAGATGCACCTGATACGGAACTGACTTTTACTGGTTCATATGAAGTGCCAGCTCATGTAACTGTGACTCCTCTGACTTGGAAAATTCCAAATGACGCAGTTCTTCAATGGGCAGTGACCGAAACAAATGAAGCAGATACAATGGATCTTGTGGCAGTGCTTGAACTGACAGTAACAGATAAAGATGGAAAGACGGTTGTACCAACTGTTGTCAGCAAGGGCGGATTGAATACAGCAGTTGCTGGTGACTACAACGTTACATTCAAAGCAGCAAATCCAGAAAACAGCGAAGATGAAACAAAGATATATACAATTCATGTAGCGACTGCTGCTGAAGGTGTTGCGCCAATAGAAGATCCGCTGCCGCAAGGTGAGGCATCTTCTTCTGTGACGATCAAATGGACTTCTGCTACAGTTGGCTTAGGAACTACAGCAGACCCAGTGTCAACAGATACTGATCTGACAATTAAACCAAGTGATCAATCTAATAAAGGACTGCAGGCAACTGTTAGTATCAACATAATGAAACATTATAATGCTGGAGAGTTTTCTTTTACTCTGCCTGGTGGCTTAGGCTTATATCAAACCAGCACGCAAATGGCAGAATTGCAGGTTGCAGGTCTGCCAATTCCGCTTGCGCCAAATACTGGAAGCAGCGGCTGGCAGTATTCTGTTCTTGACAATGGAGACATAAAAATAGTTAACACAATTGAAAAGAATCCAGAAACACAGGCTTATGTATTCTCTGTCACATATGCTGTTAACGATATTTCAAATGTCAAGGATTTGAGCAGTGTTACACTGCAGGCAGGCAACTTGCCTACTGCTCAAGAGACAGTCATATCGAATGGCGCAAAAGTCACATTTGATACATTTACAACCTTAAAGTCTGCAACTAAGGAAGATGGCAAAGAACTCTATAAATTTCCTGAACTAAAAGAAGGACAGACAACGTTTTATGGCTTGGCAGAAAATGAATTTGATTTTACTAATTACCTATATATGACTTATAAAGTAACCGCAACAATAAGTGGTACGCAAAAGGGAACATTGGTTATTGATGAAAGCGTTACAGGAACTTTACAAGGCAGCGGAGATACAATTGATAAAATTGCTGCTGTCTGCACAAATGTATATGGGACCGAACAGGCAGGCACTTGGAATCCAACCGAAAAGACATACACTCTTGATGTTGCGGGGGCTGGCGATCAAGTGGTCTATATTCTAGTGGCTTATAATAAGGCAAATCATACAATTGATGTTACTCACGCTCAAACAGCAATCATAAAAAATACAGTGAAAGTTACGTATACTCATACAGATGATCAAACGAGCGAGGTAAAGACAGCTGAATCTAAAGATACAAATTATGTTGAATTTGTAGATGGAAATGTTGGCGGCGGTTTCTCAAAATCGCCATCTTCAACCGCGAATGCATTGGCTGTTGGCAATGGAGCTTTGTTTAATAACGATCAATACGATTCATTTATTGGAACATATTCCATCAGTGGCAACGTATTTGAAGCAGCCAAAGATAGCGGACAGGGTTTTGAACTCGTTGATGATCAGGTTTGGTCAAGAGTTGGAACAACAGATGCTGAGGCTAAAAAACTGACAAATGAGTATTATTATTCCAATATTTCTATTTCGATGAAAGATTATACATATTTATATCCAGGTGAATCCGTTGAGATTGCACCAGATACGGCGAATGCAACAGGAACAGCAACCATTTATTATCAAACCGCTTCAGGAGAAGTAACAGGTCCTACATAAACATATGCACAGTTATATGCAGGCGTTGATTTGAGCGATACTGCTGCAGCTCCGCTGAATACAGGCTATTCTGCAAAAGGAGTCATTGGTTTTAGAATTGCAGTTAAGAATATGCACTATAAAGTGGCTGTGGAAGTTGATCCTTCACTTTACATAAAGTCAGGAAGTATCGCAGGATTATATGGACAGGAAGACAAAGATTCCAATCTGTTTATAGAAAATCATTGCTACTATGTTCCAAAGGATAAGTATCTGGTTACCTATGATGAGAGTACCAAGACTTATCGATTTGAATTCCTTGAAGACAATGCGGTCATCATTACTTCGGGTGATACAATCACGCAGGAATTCGATTATATGCGCGTGTTCTTCAATTTTGAAATCAAGCCTACATTTGAAGGTGATGGAACTGCATTCAAGATGCAGGACATAGTGTTCTTTGATCTGCAGGGAACATCAATCACATCGCAGCAGGCAAGTGGAACGATTGTAAAGGATACAAGGAATGTAACAGGTAATGGAACATCCTATGTCGGTCTATCTCCAACTACGAAATTTACAATTATTCCATTGACTGACTTAGTGGTTAAGAATGGCATACGTGCAAAAGGAAGCGGAACAGGTTTCTACTATTATGACGGAACGAATACAAGTATTGCTTTAGTCAATGCTGATAATGAAGCAGAGATAAAACTGACTTGGGCTAATATCAGCGAACAGACATATTCCAACGCTGAGATCTATATGACAATACCGAAGAAAGGCGCTGCCTGGGCATATTTCTTCAATAACATTGTTTTGAATGATACATGGAATGCCGATCCTATCAATAAAGACGTTGAATGGGACAGCTATCTGAACGAGAGAATTGCTTTAGATGGATTTACAACATACTATTCTGTCGATGCAGTGGCAAGCGGTGATCTGCCAACAGAAGATTCAAAGACGTGGGAACCGGTAACAGCAGCTTGGATCACCGATCCAACAGATGAACAGATGAAAGCTGTCAATATGGTCAAGTTTGTTTCGAATGCTCCAATACAGGCCGAGACATCTGGATCTGTAATATTCAGCATTCATGTCAATAAACTGGCAAAAGAAGGAGACTATGATTTCTGGCGTACGCTGAATTCTGTTAAGGGATCGGAAGAAGCCGCTAAGAGATGGTCCTATGGATCTGTTATGGCTGCTACACCTTCGGCTGGTACAGTCAGTGGAAAAGTATGGATTGATGAACTGGTGAATGATGGCTTGCTGAGTGATAACGAAGAGCCATACAGCGATCTGCAGCTGATTCTTTCTGAAGAACAGGGTAAGATTACGCCAATCAATATTCCTATTCAAGCGGATGGGACATTTAAACTGACAACGCATTACACGGATGATGAAGGTGTTGTACAGACTCTAGACAGATATCTGCCAACAGGAAAGTATACGCTGACCATACGCAATAAGAACAGCGATACTGTTCATATCAGCAAGAGCAATCCAACCGTATTTGGTGATTTGGATCCGAATACAGGTATTCCAACTTCCATTGCTTGAGGCAATGATGCAGATGCAGCTGCTGCGGGGAATACGCAGAAACTGACACGCATCAGCTTTGAGCTGCCTGTAACCACACAGAATTCATTAGTCAATAAAGATACCGGCAGCAAGTACATAGGCATTGCGGTCACAGAGAACAAGACCTTGCTTTCGACTTTGAAAGCGATACTGATTCACAGGCTGCGAAGACGCTGGGAGTAACAATAGACAGTACAGGTATCAGCGGCTATTCCGGAGAGAAACTGAGCAGCACGCCAGTATTGAAGATGGAGAAGGGCTATAACCTGAATGGCTGGCATGTATATATAGATGCCAATAATGATGGAACAGAGACACAGGTAAAAGAGAACGGAGAAGCATTGCTTCTGACTGCTGAACAGCTGAAAGACTATGTTCTTCCAGTAGGAAAGAAGATCATCTTCAAGGCAATCTTTACGCCTTATACATATCTATTGAACTATGCGCATGCGGAATTGTACCTGCATGATGGTTCTAGTTCTGGAGCAGAGGCGACCAACTTCAAGTTCAAGGAAACGGAAACATTCGCGAATCAGAGCATTGACTATGGTGAGCATCCAACAGATGGACCGACCTCAGTCATTATAAATAATGCAAGTCTCTATTCATTCCTGAACTGGTCATATGAATATGTTGATGCAAATGGAATTGCAAGAAGCGGAATCATTGAAGAAACGGACGCTTCTGTTAAAACATGCCAGCAGGTAACAGAGAGTGAAGCATGTACAGTTGTTCTGAAAGATTATAAGAACTTTGTTATGTATGGACGTCCAGAGGCAGACAAAGACACACCGATTATATTGACTGCCAACTATGCCAAGAAACCGTTCGCTGCAGCCCAGACCAAAGCAAACGGTCATGTTGATGTGGCACTTACTGAAGAAGGTCTGGAAGCAGCTTCAACAAAGTTATTCGACAGTGTAAACTTGGATAAGCCTCTTTCTGCAGATAATAAAGATGATGCATTCATAAAGTACTATCCGGATAAGTGGTTCTATCTCAGCAGCATTCAGGCAGATGATCTGTATGGAAATACATGTACAGTCAATCTTAAATTCAATGCGGATAATGGAGAGGCTGTTCCAACAGGAACTGTGAATACCTGTGGTATTGGGCAGACGCAGAACAAGGATACAATTCAGATAGATGTAAATGCGGCTGGCAATACAATACATGTATCAGACTTTGAAACGGATGCGTCCAGTGCCGTGTTTACGCTGACTTTCAGTGAGTATCCAAAGCACAATGTGAACTTCTTTGCGCTGGATACAGATAATAAGACTGAGGATGCGGATGATGTCTATTTTGGACAGAACAAGGATATTCATGAAACCGATAAAATCGGTACAGCAATCAGTGAAAAGCCAACGCGTGAAGGTTATACATTTGTTGGCTGGGCTGAAGCATATGAAGTGCTTGGATCCAAAGACACACAGACTGCAGCTGCCTATTCGTCGGATACAGTCATGGGTGATAAGGATCAGGATTACTATGCAGTGTGGAGAAAGAATGTATATGCGGTTACCTTCTATGATTATGATGGCAATGAGATAGATGCGAATGGTGATGATGCTGGCAATACGCAGATGGTTGATTATATGGATGATGCAACATCTCCGGATAAACTGCCGACACCTGTAACAATTCCAACGAAAGAAGGATATACATTTGCTGGCTGGGATAAGAGTCTGAATGACATAACCCATGACTTGGATGTATATGCAGTATACACAAGGAATTTCTATACAGTTGCTTTCTATGATCATGATATGAAAGTAATCAGCACAGAAACATATGGACATGGAGATATACTGCAGTATCCGACTGTTACACATGATGACTATACTTTTGAGGGATGGTACAGCAATGAGGCACTTACATCTGCTTTCCCGATTGTCGAAGACTATATAGTCGAAAGCAATTTGAATATCTATGCCAAGTGTACAAAGAATGAAGAGGATACATTCACAGTTGAATTTGTAGATGATGAAGGGAATCTCTTAAAGAATGAAGATGTTGTGAAGCATGGAAATGCAACAGCACCGGCTGATCCAGTCAAGGAAGGATATACATTTGTCGGCTGGGATAAGCCATATACGGATGTAACCGAAGATACGACAGTAACAGCTGTGTTCAAGAAAAATGATTCGACAGATCTTGTTGTGCGTTTCTTTGATCATGATCAGACATTGATGAAGACACAGGTTGTTGCCATGGGTGCCGCTGCATCTGCACCTGCTGCACCAACGCACAATGCGTTTAAATTCCTCGGTTGGAACAAGGCCTTCAATCATATTACAGAGAACACTGATGTAACAGCACAGTGTGCACCGGTGACATTCACAGTGAACTATTTCGGCAAATCAAATGAAGTACTGAAAACAGAAATTGTGGACTATGGACAGGATGGAAACCCACCGGCAGTCACTGCACCAGAGGGAACTGTATTTACCGGCTGGGACAAAGATTATCATAATATTACAGAAGACACAGATCTGTATGGGCAGTTTGCAACACAGAAGTTCAGCGTTGTATATAAGGTTGAGGAAGCCCTGGGCTCTGAGATCATTAAAATTGATGAAGTGGAATACAATGAGGCTTCATCCGTGCCGACCCCACCGGAAAAGACAGGATATGTGTTTGCCGGATGGAAATTCATTACAGTTGGAAATAACAATCTGGAACATGTGACACAGAATATTACGGTTGAAGTTAAGTATGTTGAAAAAGCAGCTGAAGGGAAGATCAATGTCATCTATCTGGATCATGATGGATCTTTGACAGCATCCACAGTTAAAAACAAGCCAAGCATTATTGCGGTTGCAGATGTACCTGTACTGACAGATCCTCATGGAGATTCCTTCACATTTAAGTATTGGAGTCTGAACGGGGAAGAAGTGGAATTCCCATATACGATAGCCAATACCCAGAGTGATCCGCTTGTATTTAAAGCAGTGTGTGAACTGGTCAGCCATGAAGTGCTGTTTGTAAGTGATGATTACGTGGCTGGAGGAACAGGAACGATCTTAAGTTCACAGACAGTGAAGCATCATGGTTCTGCTGAAGCCCCAGAGCCGCCGACAAAGGATGGATATACATTTGTTGGCTGCGACACTGCATTTGATGATGTGACTGGGGATCTGATTGTGAAACCAATCTATACACAGGATACCTATACGGCTATCTTCTATAATGATGATGGATCTGTATTTGCCTTTGACCAAGGTCATTATGGGGAACTGATAGAAGGACCGACAGCAGATCCTGTCTCGGGATTGTCTGATGCGAATCACTTCCTGTATTTTAAAGGAACAGGTGGCAAGATGTATGCAGATACAGCAGTATACACAGGCAATATGTCATATACGGCTGTCTATAAGCAGTATGGATCTATCACGACAGATGGCGATAGAATCGGCGGAAATGATTTCTCACATTATATAGATGATGGAGAACTGAGCATAAATGACATTATTAATAAGGGTGGCATTGAAGCCTTTGACAAGGATGGCAATCCGATTCCTGCTGATAAGCTGACATTTGATCAAACCCAGCTGAAGACAATACAGGATGCAATCAAGAACGGCACAACTGGAGAGTATGCGCTGACGATCACGACACCGGATGGAACATCCATTACGATCATCATCACGCTGAAGAAGCGGCCAGTGACAGAACGGGGACCATGGGTAGTAACGTTCCTCGACTGCAGCGGCAATACAATATCGGTTCAGAGTGTCGAGGATGGCAAGGACGCATCGGCACCGAAAGGATATGCATATTCTGGATACTGGAATGTTACAGCCCATAAGGATATATATCCGAATACCTGTACAGCATTCAGATTCCCAGTGGTAATTACAGGCGATAAGAGCTGAAAAAGCACAAAAAGGAGATGCATGGGGTAAAATGCACTCCTTTTTACGTGGAAAAGCATGAAACTTTCTGTCATTTGGAAATGAATTGCTAGGATTTCCAACCAAAACAGGCAAAAAGCACATCAGTAAAAAAGTGAAAATAGTGCTTGTAATAGGTCTTTTGGGGTGGTACTATGGTTAAGCACTCGCGTAGACATGGGAGGTTGCCGGCACACTGAAGAACGTTGTCATCAGATGTGATAACCGGGGAATTTCCATCGAGCGATCTGTTGAAACATACAGAGTGAAACTAAGGAGGAGAATTTCATGGCAAAAAATTCGGTAAGAATTCGCTTGAAGGCTTATGAGAACAGGAGCCTGGACGCTGCTAGTGAGAAGATTGTCAACACAGTCAACAACCACGGCGCCAAGAAGATTGTTGGTCCTGTCCCACTGCCAACCGAGAGAGAGGTTATCACAGTATTGCGCGCTGTCCACAAGTACAAGGATTCCCGTGAACAGTTCGAGATTCGTACGCACAAGAGACTGATTGAAATCATCGGTCCTAGTACAGAGACGATTGATGCACTGAGCAGACTGGATCTGCCAAGCGGTGTTGATATCGAGATCAAGCTTTAAGGAAAGGAACCAGGTGAAATAGATGAAAGGTATCTTAGGACGTAAGGCCGGCATGACACAGGTCTTCACGATCGAGGGCGAATTAATTCCAGTTACTGTCGTCGAAGTGAAACCAAACGTTGTCCTGCAGAAGAAGACAAAAGAGAATGACGGCTATGAAGCGCTGCAGCTTGGCTATGAAGATGTCAAGGAATCCAGAAGCAGCAAGCCGGCAATTGGACATGCAAAGAAAGCTAACACAGCTCCAAAGAAATACATCCGCGAAATTCAGGCAGATGAACTGATGAGTGCTGAGGTTGGCAGTGAGATCAAAGCTGACATCTTTGCGGCAGGTGATGTAGTAGATGTTACAGGCACTAGCAAAGGTAAAGGCTATAACGGAACGATCGTTCGCAACAACGGAACAATCGGACCTAAATCACATGGTTCAGGACACCACAGACACATTGGATCTCTTGCAACAAACGGACGTAACAACGGCGTTATCAACAAGGGAACAGTCATGGCTGGTCAGGAAGGTGTCTATACAACAACAAACATGAATCTGACTGTTGTTAAGGCAGATGCAGAAGAAGGATACATCCTTATCAAAGGAAATGTACCGGGACCGCGCAAGGGACTTGTTATGATTCACACAACAGTTAAGCCGGTTAAGAAAGTTGCTGCTGCTGAACTGATTTCCTACAAGGGCATTTCTGTTGAGGAAGAACTGAATAAGGTTTCCGAAACAATCAATGAAGAACTTGCTAAGGAATCTGCAGAAAAGGAAGCTGTCGAAGAAGCTAAGAAGAAAGCAAAGAGTGCAGCTGCTAAGAAGGAGAAGAACTAATGTCGAAGATGGATGTATACAGTCTAGACGCTAAAGTCGTTAAGTCCGTTGAACTGAACGACGCTGTATTCGGAATTGAACCGAATCAGCAGGCAATCTACGATGCAGTCC
>CALEMD010000298.1 GCA_937902945.1 uncultured Erysipelotrichaceae bacterium
GTGAACACAACTGGTATGGTGTTGATTTTGAAAGAGCTATTCCATATCTGCTGCAGCGTCTTTACAGATAATCAAGCAAAGCAGGTGTTACAGTTCACACCCATTCTAAGGAAAAATGATTAACAAGAAGATAGCTTTGATCAACCTTTGAGTTCATCCAGCATTTCGATGATCAGATCTTTCTTCTTTTGAGTTGGCAGTGAATGATATTTATTCAGAATGTCTGTGTCTTCCTGTGACAAACAGGAAACACTCTTTTTCTGCTTAGAAACCGATATATATCGATAATCATCTGCGATAAGATCTTTAACTTTACAATTCAGTGCATGAGAAATCTTATCCAGCATATCAGGCTGAATAAATTTTATGGCACCGTTTTCGTAGCGAACAATTGTGCTTTGATCCACACCAATCTGATGTGCCAGTTCAACAGAAGTTATGCCTTTCTGCTTGCGGATATATTTGATTCTCTCATTAACTGTCATAGTTGTTTTCCTGATTTCATTTTACAGCATAGTCATCCCCTGTTGAATATCATTTTATCTTGTTCTATACTGTAGTCAACAACAATGTACATATATGTACATTACAATATGAGGGACTGTACAGTTATGATCGCTTGCATGAACTGCAAAAGACATGGTGAAATTCTCTCACTTCGTGCTGAAGTGAAACGGTTTGAAAATGGCGTTGAATATCAGAAACTTACCAAAGAGCTGCAGAAGAAGAATGCCGAGATCGAAAGATGCAATGTCATAATTGCCAGGTACATTGTTCTCATTAGCCAAATGAAGGAAAAGCTCACCGATAGAGAAGAGCAGATCAGAATTCTGACTGTCACAAATGAATGTAAGGATGATCTTCTCAGTTCTGTTGATCTTCACACTGTCATTGATCTTAAGACCGCAGTTCATCAGCTGCAGGTTCAAAATACACAGCTGACTGAACAGGTTCAGCAGAAAGACGGAATGATTCTGAAACTTCAGGCTCAGCTGAATAGAGACTGTACGAATAGTTCAAAACCATCCTCACAGGATCCTAATCATAAGATTATTCATAACAATCGTCCTAAGACGAGCAGAAGACCTGGCGGGCAGCCTGGTCATAAAGGTCATCGCCGAAAGTTACACACGCCAACATCAATTGTCAGACTGAATCCCCCAGAAGAAGTGGTTGATAATCCAGAGTATTTCAAAACCGGAAAAATCATTGCCAAGCAGTTAATCAGAGCCAGCGTTCTGGTTGAAGTCATTCAGTATGAGGCTGAGGAATATCAGAGTCATTTAACCGGAAAAAGAAAAGCGGCCAAATTTCCTCTTGGTATCAATAATGAAGTTGAGTATGATGCCAGTGTTGAAGCGCTTGCGACTCTTCTGCACAGTCATGGAAATGTTTCATATGACAAAATCAAAGAGATATTGTCTGATCTGACCAATGGAGATTTGTCTCTGTCAAAAGGAAAACTTTCTGGTCTTGAAAAAAAGTTCTCCAAAAATACAGCAGAGGAGAGAAAGACAATTTGGAATCGTATGATTCAATATCCGTTTATGCACATAGACGGAACAACCGTTCGACTCAATGGCAGTGCAAGCAATGTCATTATTACTACATCGCCAGTAGGAACACTTCTTTTTCAAAGAGATCATAAGGGCTTTGAAGGAGTAAGAGGAACACCTGCCGAGGAATACGATCATACTCTGGTTCATGACGGAGAATCCACTTTCTTTCGTTACGGCACTGATCACCAATTGTGCCTAGTGCACGAAATGAGATATCTGATAGACAGTTCAGAGAATGAACCAAAACTGACATGGGCAGGAAAGATGCACGCTCTCCTTCAGAGTTCAATTCATACAGCCAATGAAGCCAGAGCTGCAGGAAAGAACAAACTAGATATCTGGCAGATTTTGGCTATCGAGAATCAATACAAAGACATTATTCAGCTGGCAGTAAAAGAGTATGAAGAAAATCCGCCAAACATGAAATATTATCCAAATGGATATAACACAATGAAGAGACTGTCTTCAAACCGAGCATTTTACCTGCGCTTTCTGCATAACCTGAGCCTGCCGGACACGAACAACGCCGCTGAGGGTATTGCAAGAAAAGAGAAGATGCATTCCAAACAAAGCGGCGGCTATCGAAGCAGCGATCACATCCAATACCATTGCGATGTACTCAGCGTCATTGAAAGCAAACGAGAGAGCAGTAGATATCAAACTCTATTATCAGGACTGAAAAAGCACTGAAGACTGTTATTTGGATACCTTTCCATGATTCATTCAGTCTTCAGTGCTTTAATCTGCTCGTTATAGGTGTGAACTGTAAC
>CALEMD010000299.1 GCA_937902945.1 uncultured Erysipelotrichaceae bacterium
ACCTGGATGATTGCTTTCTCTCCCTGTATTTCAACAACTCGGCCAACCCTTGTTTCACCGTCTTTCAGCTGTATTTCCACCATTTCTTCATTGGAAACACCCTGGACATGATCCAGTGCTACCAGAGAACCTTTGATTTCATCTAAACCCAATAACTGCAGACTCATATCATCAGTCCTCCTTTCTATCGGATCCCTGCCAGAGTTGAATCAATTCTGGATGGGTATGCATCAAGCATTGCAATATTGTTATTCGGAACATCGTATTTCATCTTGATAACCGTGTCGAATATTCCCGTATTTGATATCAGGGATACCGGTATATGCTTGGCAATCAGAGGTTTGCAGGCACGGTTGAGATACGAGATTACCTTCAGCATCTTATACTGCTTTTCAAGCGGTACATATGTATCTTCTGGATGAAATGAATTCTGCTGCAGATAGCCGACACGGATTGTTCTTGCAATCTCCAATGTCAGTTTCTGATCTTCCGGAAGCACATCTGATCCAATCAGTTTTACCACTTCATTCAGCTGTGATTCTTCATGCAGGATTTCTTCCATCTCACTGCGCAGATCAAGGAAATCTTTCGCAACATGATTTCCATACCAGCGGCTCAGATCATCTGTATATTCACTGTAGCTCTGTGTCCAGTTGACTGCCGGATAGTGGCGGGCATAGGCAAGACTCTTGTCGAGTGCCCAGAAGCAGCGTACAAAGCGCTTGGTATTCTGTGTTACCGGTTCTGAGAAATCTCCGCCCTGCGGAGAAACCGCACCGATCAGTGTAACGGAGCCTTCTTTGCCGCAGAGTGTATCCACATAGCCAGCACGTTCATAGAACTGAGCTATGCGGCTTGGCAGATAGGCTGGAAATCCTTCCTCTGCCGGCATTTCTTCCAGACGTCCTGAGATTTCTCTCAGTGCTTCTGCCCAGCGTGAGGTAGAATCTGCCATCACTGCGACATGATATCCCATATCACGATAGTATTCAGCAATCGTAACACCTGTGTAGATGCTTGCCTCACGGGCAGCCACAGGCATATTGGATGTATTGGCAATCAGGCATGTTCTGTCAAGAAGCGGACGCTTGCTCTTTGGATCAATCAGATCCGTGAATTCCTCAAGTACCTGTGTCATCTCATTGCCGCGTTCACCGCAGCCTACATAAACGATTATGTCTGCATCGCACCATTTTGCAATCTGATGCTGCAACATTGTCTTGCCGGCTCCAAAGCCTCCTGGAACCGCAGCAGAACCGCCTTTGGCAATTGGAAACATTGTATCAAGCACTCGTTGCCCAGTGATCAGCGGAATGGATATTTCTTCACGCTTGATGATCGGTCTTGGATTGCGGATAGGCCAAAGCTGCATGAGCTTCAGTTCTTTTGTTTCATTGCTGTTATCAAGCTGAATGACAGCCAATGTATCTGTTACTGTATAGCTGCCGTCATTGACTGCAGATTTCACAGTACCATTCACATCCACCGGAACAAGAGCTCTATGCTCAATCAATGAAGTCTCAGGGCATGTCGCAAAGATCATGCCGCCGGTGACTCTGTCACCTGCTTTGATCTTCATGGTGACATCCCACTTCTTTGTCAGATTCAATGAAGGAATTGTCTTTCCTTCGCTGATAAAAGATCCCTGTTCCTTAGCAATTTCTTCAAGAGGTCTTTCAATGCCATCATAGATGCTTGTCAGAATGCCAGGTCCAAGAGACGCACAAAGCAATGATCCTGTGCCAATGACTTTTTCTCCCGGACGCAGTCCGGTTGTAGACTCATAGACCTGTATTGTAGTTCTGTCTTCTTCAATGCGGATGACTTCGCCTAACAGCTTCTTCCTGCCGACATAGACCATTTCCCGCATGCTGAAGGAAGATGTATGGGCCACAGATACAACCGGTCCATTAATTGAATAGATTGTATCGCTCATTTGCTTTCTTCCTTTCTGTAAACAGTAAAGCCGGAATTCTCCCGGAACCATTTCAACTGATCATTCAGCGCTGCTTCAAAGCAGCAGTCATACTCCAATGCGTTCTGCACATCCTCATAGCGGAAACCGCCGATGCGGATATCTTCAGTACGCACTTCATTGTCAAAGCCGTTTCTTTTCAATATCTGTTTCATTGCTTCAGTATCTTCTGCACGGGCAAAGAACACTCCATGTTCTTTCACCGGTATCTCTTTCAGCCTGTTTTCAAGATATGCCGGATACTCACTGCCTGACACAAATGCTTCCAAGTCAGCGCGGACATCTTCCAAGAGTTTATCCGTCAGTGATGTGCGCAGAGCAAGCAGATCTCTTTTTGTCTTCAGCTTATCCTGAGAAGCTTTTGTAGCCGCAAAAAGACGCAGATCACTCAGTTCTTTTTCAAGATAGGTATCGGTTTCTTTCTTAAGTCCTTCTTTAAAGAAATCGATCTGATCAGCTCGCATAGTAGCAATTTCCTGCTCGATTGCGTCACTTACCAATCTTGACTGAGAATCTATATCTTCTTCTATTTTATTCAGGATTTTTTCTTCATCTTTTTCCACGTAATCACCTCATAGCTTGATGCCAATTGCTTCACTGATATATCTGTCAATCGTTTCTCCGATCTTTGCAGAACCATGGCGATCGGATATCTCTGTAATCAGCGGTGAAGACAGATTCAATTTATACTCTGAGACAACGTCATAACAAAGAGAGACGGTTTTTGTCGTCATCAGTATGACTGCTATCTCCGGATCATGGATCAGTTCATCAAGACGTTTCAGTATTCCTTCACGTTCATGAATAACCTCACCCTCAATACCGGCAAGACGCATTCCCATAACAGTATCTGCGTTATCGCTGATGCAGTAAGCTTTCATAATTCTCCTTAGAGTTTGTTAATAATCAGAATGGCAATCAGCAAGCCGTAGATAGCAATACCTTCACCAAGGGCAACAAATATAATAGCCTTGCCGAAACTATCTGGGTTTTCAGAAATAGCACCGATTGCGGCTGGAGCTGCAGATGCGACTGCCCATGCGGCACCGATTGAGCCAACAGCAACTGCAACTGCTGCTGCAATGAATCCGGTTGCCTGTGCAGTTGTACCGCTGATGCTCTGGGCTGCTTCTTCAGCGATCGCTGTAAAGCTGTTTGCCTGCAGAAGAACAACAACCAGGAACACACCGGCAAAGATTGCTACCTGTCCTAAGATTCTTGCCTTTGCATTTTCTGGATTGATGCCATGACGGAACATAAGCCACAGCGGACCGATTACAAGAATGACTGCTAATAGGGGTAAAAACATTTCACTTAAAGATAACATAGGATTTTCCTCTCTTCCTTAATCGACTGCACTCGCAGTCAGTTCTTTAAATTTCTTACCGCCGCCTGCATAATAGCGGCTGAACATTTCATAATACTCAAGACGCAGTGTCTGAATACCAACGATCAGGCCTTCTAGAACCATGACCAGCAGGTTTCCAAAGATTACTACAACGATACTTGCACCGCCTGTCATTTCTGCCAATGTCATAACAACAAGCATCATGCCGGCATGGCTTAATACGAAGCCGCCTACACGCAGATAAGACATGGAGTTGGTCACAAAGCTCAGAAATATCTCAAATACTTCGAAGAAGCTCTGCGCTATAAAGCCTCCGAATCCTCCAGTTCCTTCCACTGTGAATCCATGGCCCGAAATCAGGTTGGTCAGCGGTTCCTTCAGAAGGAACAGTATTGCCGGTATTCCCATGAATAGAATCAGCCAGACAGGAGTCAATAGACTGCCATCTGAGAAGACAAGCATCTTCACAAGAGCTATCAGAAGGAATCCATACATGATGAATCCAGCCACGCCATTCTGTGAGAACCATACTTCGCCCCACTTCTTATGACGGGCATTGTTATATATGTTCATGATCATCGTCGTCAGGATCAGCACAGCTCCAATCAGAATTGCACCGATCAGTATGATCATTGTGCTGCTGTTTGCCATAACATCAAACAGTTTCTCGCGCACATGGAACAGTGATTGATGAATCGGATTCAGCATGCTTTCATAACCGAATACTGATCCAAACAGGAAGCCGAAGATCATCGATGTAATTCCTACTCGGCCGATGATTCCCCAAAGCTTGCCTTTTTTCTCAAAGATCAGTCCAAGAAGCAGCAGAACAAGTCCCTGCCCAAGATCTCCAAACATGATTCCAAACAGCAGACAGTAAGTGATTGCCAGAAACATAGTCGGATCCATATCATCATATGCCGGCAGACCATACATCTCCACAAACAGTTCAAACGGTCTTGCAAACCAGTTGTTCTTCAGCAAAGTCGGCGGTTTCAGAGCCGGTACCTCTGCAGGTTCATGAACCGAGAATTCTACTGGCTGTCCAGCAAATGTCTGTTTATAAGAATCAAGATCATCTGCCTTTACAAATCCTGACAGTATCTGTTTTTCATCAATGATTGCGATATACGGATACATGCTGTAAAGCTCTGTATGCAGATGGCAGAATGCATATATATCCTGCAGTCTGTCTTTGTATTCAGCAAGCAGACGATGTATATCGACACTTGGTATTTCTATTGGTTCAAAATACAGACTTTCAAATATCTTTGCGATATGCTCTGCATATGTATCACTTGTGACATACACCATCCATATATACTGTGTGTTCTCATTCAGTTTATGGAAGACAAATATATCATCTCGATACATTGCCAGTTTCTTGAAACTGTCCTTCGGCAGGCGCCCCAATCCAAAGTTCAGATAGCGGCAGGCCTTCATCTTTTCAAATCCGCATTCACTCAATGCATCCAGTGCCTTCTCATCTTCTTTAGAAAGAGTCACTGCTGCAGAATCTGCTGTAATCTGAAACTTCTCATCCAGCTCTTTCAGGAAATCTTCTATTTCCTGCTGCGTATATGCTTTCTCTGCAGGCGCAGATGAGTCATATTCATAGCCAACACTGTGTCCGAAGTTCTTCAGTGTCTGCAGATAGCCCGAATAGACATTCTGGGTCTGTATCAGTTTGCCATGATTGTCATCATTGACAATTTCCGATGCAGGTTCTGCATTCAAGAGATGTGATTTCATGCCAGTCAGAAGCATCTGATCAAGGTGTTCCTGGTCTGTGCTGGCACTTACAAATTCCATTTTTACAATTGCCATCTCCGGCTCCTTTCTAATAGATCAGCAGCATCTTAATGCGATCTGCACTGATGCCATAGCGTACACCTTCTATGATATCCACTACATTCCGTATCTCACATTCACTCAGAAGCATATAAGAGAGAAGCACAAGATTGGGATCTGTGTAGAATTCAATGAAGTGATAGTTCATGTTGAAACTGATCATATTTGTATAGTGTTCAATATAGGAAAATTTTTCACTCGAGATATACTTTTTATACTTTGATGCCTGCAGAATACGTATCACCTCATCTGCATCACTGCAGTCAATCATGCTCTGTATCTGCTTTGAGCTGAATACAAATGTCTGCGGTGATATCAGTTTGCGGATTCTGTCTGGCGGCGTCTGAAAGTATTTTTTCAGACGATAGATGATCGCAATATTATCCAGTTCAATCGCACTGAGATAAATCTCCCGCATCTGTGCTTTGCCTTGCTTTGAGCCAGCAAGATCAATTGTTTCAAGAACTTTGCCGTAATACTGAAGCCTCATCTCATGCTCAAGACCCGCATAGTCGATTTCTTCCATCTTTGCATCGCCATATTTTCTGACAGTATCAAAGAACATGGTTCCCTTCAGCACTTTCAATAATTCTTCGAAATTCTTCACTTCCGCGAGTCTGCGGATATTGAAGGTCATATAATGCTCTACATAGATCGGCATTCTACTGATCAATGTTATGCGGTCTTCTGCTTCATCGCTTGTGAACGAGCGGATGCACATCAGTATCAGACTGATCTCTGTTTCCATGATTGTCAGATAGATGAATCTGTCACTTCCGGAGTTTGAATACCTCAGCAGCCTTGACAGTCTGTTGAATACATCTGTTCTCAGAAGCGCCTCCAGCTGTCCGCGATGGATCGCCTTGTCATTGATGCCTTCAAGCGCAACCGAAAAACAGGTGCTTGTTTTCAGATAGCCGGCAATCTCAGATACAGATTTCTTCTGCAGCAAAGTCTGATAGTCAGATGCTTTCAGACGTTCGCCGAACATCGCTCTAGCCTTTGCGGCCATTGCATTACTGCCCGTCATAATAATCACTCCTGTCAGCCGTTCTGATCATGAGGTGTGAGAGGGATCTTTCGTAATTCTTTCTACAAATTCCTGACGCCATTGCTTGGCATTGGAATCATATATGGATTGCAGATGATCTGATTCTGCCTTGTAGTATTCACGATTTTTCTGATCGTTCTCCGCAATCTGTTCATTCAATTGCTGACGTGTCTGTTCTACTTTGGCATTCACCTGTTTCCAAGCATCATCAGAAAGTTCTTTCTTCTCCTGCTCAATTGCCTGAGTCAGATCAAACTTTTCCTGATGGATCTTCTTAACAGCTTCTCTAGTCTTTTCGTCCTGCTCAATCAGGCGCTTGATTGCTGCGATTTCCATTCTCTCCACCTCTTTTCGTGGTACTCTTTATTATATGCTTTTTTCACAAACTTACATAGGAACTTATTACTGAAAGGGTTTTCATGATATCGAATTTGTTTGATTTTGAAGAATCGGGCTAGTCAATCGTCTTATGTTCTCTGCCATCAGTCAGATTAGGCATTGATTCCGTGAGAGATTTATACCCAAATCCTAGCAGAATAAACACATACGGCACGGTGTAAAAGACTGTCACGCCAAAAAAGGATGACACAAGATAACCA
>CALEMD010000300.1 GCA_937902945.1 uncultured Erysipelotrichaceae bacterium
ACCTACAGGTCATCAACTGTACGCTATAATGATTATGCGTACAGTTTTTATTGTGCACAAAGCAGAGAAAACGGCCATATTCTTTCAGTATTGAAGATTATGGTGGTCATATAGGGGAAAAGAACATGTCAAAAAAGAAAACAAAACAGAAGACGGCAAAAGTAAGATCATCAGGAAAAACTTATCAAAAGCCGGCTTCTGCATCAATAAAGAAAAAAGCTTCCGACTCTGTCAGCAATACTGCAGCTCCAGCTTCAAAGCAGAATGACAGGAGCAAGTCGATTCATTCTGTTTCTTCAGCCATATCCGCAGCTGCTGCTTCAAAAACATCGAAAACTGCTGAGACTGCCAAGCCTGCAGAGGAAATCAAAACTATACAGAGCAAACCCGACATACATGCCACTAAAACAGCCGATGTACAAACAAAGAAAAAGAAGAAGAAACGCCCCATTATTCTCTGGATTCTTGCCGCATTGCTTTGTATTGCGGCAATCGGAGGACTGAGTCTTTTCTGTTACTATGAATACTTGATTCAAGACGTGCAGCCGCTCGACCTGAGCAGAAAAAACGATTATTCTACAGCCTCTGTCATCTATGACAGCAAAGATCAGGTTGTTGCTGAATATGGTTCCAATGAAAATATTGAGTGGGCTGACATTGAAGATATACCGCAGACCCTGAAAGATGCATTTGTTTCTATCGAAGACAAGCGCTTCTATACGCATCCAGGCATTGATGTCAAGCGTCTGATCGGAGCCGGAATCGGACAGCTGACTGGAAATGCATCCTATGGTGCAAGCACTATTACCCAGCAGCTTGTAAAGAACACCTATCTGTCTTCTGAAAAAACATACAAGCGAAAAGCACAGGAGATTCATCTGTCTCTTGAACTTGAGCAGAAGATGACAAATGATGAAATTCTGGAATGGTATCTGAATATTATCTATCTTGGAGATTCAAATTACGGTGTCAAGGTTGCAGCTAAAGACTACTTTGGAAAAGACCTCGATGAACTCTCACTTCGTGAGTGTGCAATGATTGCCGGACTGGTGCAGAGTCCAAATGCATACAATCCAAGGACGAGTGCCAACAGCGGTGATATGACCTTGGTTAATAATCGTACAGATACAGTTCTGTATGCAATGTATACCAATGAAAAGATTACTGAAGAACAGTATCACGAAGCTCTGAATGATGATGTCTATGTTCTTCCTGTGTCAACGCGCTTCTCTTTATATGACTATCCTATCTATGTTGAATACGCGGTTGAAAATGTCGCTGAAAAGATGCTGGAAAACGAAGGTCTGGAAACCACTGACGAAAACGTAGATGCCAAGAAACAGGAGATCCGTGAATCCGGATATCAGATTCATACAGCACTTCATACGGATCAGCAGGATACCATGCAGACTGCCATCACTGAATTCAGCAACTACCCGCGCTCTGTCAATGGCGAAGAAGTACAGGCTTCATCTGTCATTATTGATCAGCATACCGGTGAAGTCACAGCCATGGTCAGCGGCCGTGAAGAACCTACTGAACCGGAAGGATACAACCGTGCTGTAGACAGCACCCAGGCAGTAGGATCAAGCATGAAGCCGCTGTCTGTTTACGCCCCAGCATTGGAAACCGGCGATTACCCTGGCACTACTGTACGAGATGTACAGGAAGAGATTATCGGTTACGGCACTGACAACAGCTTTCCAAATGGTGCAAATATTGATGGACCGATCACCATGCGCAGAGCACTTGAACTTTCGCATAATATCCCTGCCTGCCGTTTCCTTCTTGAACACATAGGACTGGAACGTTCCTATGACTTCCTTCTGGCAGAGGGATTTGATTCTGCACATCTTTCAGAAACCGCCGCTGGACTTGCTCTTGGTGCAAGTGATGTTACCACCTTGGAAATGACAGCCGCATATGCAGCTTTGGCAAATGGCGGTGTCTATATTGAACCGCATGCCTATAGAACTGTGTATGACCGTCATGGCAATACAGTTCTTGATTCTTCCAGCATTGAAACTCACAGAGTGTTCTCGGAATCCACTGCCTGGCTGGTCACTGACATGATGGAAACAAATATGACTGCAGGACTTGGCGTCAATGCTCGTCTTACTGATATGATATGCGCCGGCAAAACTGGCACGCATGAACATAAAGCTATTTCATTCGGCGGCTATACGCCATACTATACAAGTTTCCTGCGCATATCCAATGACAGCTATGTCGATATGATCAACAGTTCTTCATATTATCAGGCATCTCCTCTTTGGAAATCCTACATGAATCCAATTCATGCCGGTCTTGCCAATAAGGATATTCAAGAGAAAACAGCAGATGAGCTTGGTATCAGAAAATATCATGTATGCACAAACTCTGGAATGCTTGCCAATGAAGACTGCCCATCAGATTGGGAATATGCAGCACCAGACAATGCTCCGACAGAATACTGTACTGGCCATACGTATGGCAAAGAAGGAGAAATCGATTATGAAAACGGCTGGTGGGATGAGGATGGCGTATTCCATGAAAACCCAGAAGACTATACCAATGGCTGGTGGGATGAAGCAGGCGTATTCCACGAAAACGAATAGGAATGCTGCCCTCTATGTACAGCAAGCATGATATCAGTACTGACAATCGTGATCTGACTCTGAAAGAATGGCCGCGCAAAGCGGATTCCATTGCTGTTTTTGACAATGCGTATCAGCCTATAATCCTAAAGTGGCTTTGCGGCCGTTCGCTCAAAGATGTGACTGGCATTCATATTCCTGCACAGTCTCTGATCAAAGGCTCCTATGCCTCTGCTGTATTATGTGATGGCTGTTCATTTCTTGTTCTAGTCAGAACTGAAAATGGAATTGAAGAGCATCTCTTTACTTCCGACAGTGTCATTTCAATAAGACGGCATGAGATTCTGCTGAATGGTCAGCTTAGATTTTCATATATGCATGATCAGAAATTGAATGCTGTTTCTGTGCAGTACAACACCTCACAGAGCAGCATCATCGAACCTCTTCTGTCGGCAGCACTGGGGAATTCTCTGCAATTTGATCTCCATCAGGCTTCATTGACGTATCCGCGTCCTGAAAAGCTCTTCAATGATAATTATGCGCTTTACAATTATGCTGCAGATGGTGCGCAATTCAAAGCAATGCATTCCTATCGCATATTGGCCCTTCGTGAACGGAAGAGTCTCTTCAGACATAATGAACCAGGTGCTGTGCTGATTGCGCAATTTAACGAAGGAATACTGGCTATCGTCTTCCGTGCCGAAAAGCAGGATGTGATTGAGTACTTCTTCAAAAACGACTGTGTGGAAGAAGATTCGAGGAAATCAGAGATCCGTTTCATTCACAAGCCCACTTCAGAAATACTTCTAGAGATCAGAGTCGCATAACAAAAGCTGCCTAGGCAGCTTTTGTTCTTCTTCTTTTATCGTTCCCAATCAGGCGCCGCAATGTGCTGTACATCATTTCCGGTTCAATCGGCTTTGTCAGATGAGCATCCATGCCCGCTTCCTTTGACTGTTCTCGATCCGAATCAAAGGCATTGGCAGTCATTGCAATAATAGGAACATCATGATCTATGCGCCGCAGTGATCGAATTGCTTTTGCGGATTCTAAGCCATTCAATACCGGCATTCGGATATCCATCAGTATTGCATCAATGGCATATGGACCTGAATCCATAACGCAGTCTAAAGCATCCTGCCCATTGACCGCAAGAATAACCTGCATTCCTTCTTTTTCAAGCAGTCTTTGCGCTATTGCTCTGTTCAAAGGATGATCTTCTGCAAGAAGGATCTTCCTGCCCTTCAGCTTCACATCTGAATTGCTTTCACCTGTCGGCAGAGTTTCTATGTTCTCATCGTGCTCAGGGAAATGGAAATGCAGTTTGAATTCTGTCCCCTTGCCTTCTTCACTGTGACATTCAATTGAGGCATCCATCCGTGTGCACAGCTGCTTAGCAATTGAAAGACCTAGTCCTG
>CALEMD010000301.1 GCA_937902945.1 uncultured Erysipelotrichaceae bacterium
TGGAACCAGCCCAAGGGGGTGGAGGAACAGGAGAAGCACCTCAGGGCGGCGGTCCGGGCGGCAACCAATGACAGTCAGTACAAATGCAGACAGACCGATGATTCAGATGCGCGGCATCGTCAAGAAATACTTCATTGGTCAGCCTAATGAGCTGGAGATACTGCATGGCATGAATATCACTGTACAGAAAGGTGAATTCGTATCCATTGTAGGAGAATCAGGAAGCGGCAAATCAACGCTGATGAATATCATCGGCGCACTGGACAGACCGACAAGCGGCAGCTACTTTCTCAATGGCATAGACATGATGAAAGTAAAGGATAAGGAAGTATCCCATATCCGCAATCGTGAAGTTGGTTTCGTATTTCAGACATACAATCTGATTGGCAGAATGAACGCATTGAAGAATGTGGCACTGCCGATGCTTTATGCCGGCATACCGGGCAAAGAAAGAGAAGAGAGAGCTTCCCGTCTGCTGGAGATGGTCGGCATGGCAGATCGCATGAAGCATCAACCGAATGAACTGTCCGGAGGACAGAAGCAGAGAGTTGCCATAGCTCGTGCCATGGCCAATGATCCCTCTATTCTGCTTGCCGATGAACCAACCGGTGCACTTGATTCAAAAACCAGCCGGGAAGTCATGGATCTGTTTCATAAACTGCATGAAGAACGCGGTGTAACCGTTGTTTTAATCACGCACAACAATAAGCTGGCACTCGAGAGTCAGAGAATCATCCGCATCAGTGACGGCCGAGTCATAGCCATTGAGGAAGGACGTGGAAGCCATGGGATTTCTAGATAACATACAGATGGCATTTGCGTCTCTGCGCTCGAACAAGATGCGCTCTCTTTTGACAATGCTTGGCATTATCATCGGTATTGCATCGGTTATTGCCATTATGACAGTCGGCGGTTCATTGAGCGGAAGCATAACCGATTCATTGACATCCTTTGGCATAACCAATATCACAGTAACCGTAACATCCAAGTCGACAGAGACATCTTCTGCCAATTCTGATCGCGGTGTTTCCGGCCGCATGTTTGCCAAGAGCAGCATGGCTGAATCGGATCTGATCAGTGACGAAATGATTGCGGCATATAAAGAAGCCTATCCAGATGAAATCAAAAGCATTGTTCTCAGTGAGACAGTAGGGACATCTTCTTTTGAAGTGGATGGCAATTCTGCCGATGTTGCGATTATCGGTGCCAATGTGGATTACCAGGATAACAATTCCATAGAACTCTTGACCGGCAGATGGATCAATGAAGACGATCTTGCAAGCAAGAGAAAGGTATGTGTTGTTTCTAATCAGTTTCTCAGTGATACCTATGGTTCAAATGATGAGGGAGTAGGAAAGATGGTTGATGTAACCATCAATGGCTTTACGCAGGAATTCTATATAGTCGGTGTCTATGCCTATGAGAATAACAGCACAATGATGGATCTTTCCGGAACATCTACTTCCATGTATATTCCAGTTACCACTGCTAAGCGGCTGACTGGAGGAACAGATGGTTACAGTTCCTTAACCGTTGAGGCAAGTGCGGATACAGATACCGCTGCCTTTCTGACGACCACCCAGCAGTTCTTTGCCAGCTATTATACACATAACGACTCCTATACAGTCGAAGCCAGCAATCTGGCTGATATGCTTGAAACTATGACAGAGATGCTGTCACAGGTGACGCTGGCCATCTCTGCCATTGCGGCTATATCGCTGCTTGTAGGCGGTATCGGGGTCATGAATATCATGCTTGTATCCATTACTGAAAGAACAAGGGAAATCGGTACACGCAAAGCATTGGGAGCTACGCAGAATGATATCCGCATGCAGTTTATAACTGAATCCATCATTATCTGTCTGGTTGGCGGAATCATCGGCATCATTCTCGGACTGCTGCTAGGAAGTGCCGGGGCTTCACTGCTTGGCTTCTCAGCGGTTCCTTCCTTGAATTCCATTCTGATTTCGGTTGTATTCTGCATGGCAATCGGTGTCTTCTTCGGCTACTATCCAGCAAATAAAGCCGCAAAGATGGATCCGATTGACGCCCTGAGATATGAGTAAAGAATGCATTCTCGTGTTATAATTATGCAGTTATGAACGAGGAGGTGCTGTCGCATGCGGGTAAGTGTCATCGTGCCTATGTACAATGTACAGAACTACATTGATGATTGCCTGAACTCTTTATCTATGCAGACAATGCCTGACCTGGATGTTCTATTGGTGGATGATGGCTGCACAGATGATACCCCGAAAATAGCACAGTCCTATGTGGAGCGCTTTCCTAATAGATTCCGCATGGTTCATAAGAAGAATGGCGGACTGAGTGATGCTAGAAACTATGGCATACCTTTAGTCAACGCCGATTATATCTGCTTTCTTGACAGTGATGATTTTGTGGATCCTGATCTGTATGGACGTCTTACTGAAATGATGAAAGACGGAACCGATGTTGCGGTGACGGATATTGAGTATTACTACAAAGACAAGAACCGCTGTTTTAAGATGGATGGATTAAGCGGATGGAAGACAGATACTCTGCAGAAACAGGCACTGCTTTCACCGATGTTTGCCTGGAATAAGATGTATAAGGCATCCCTGTTTCAGAATGATGGCTATCGGTATCCAACTGGCACCTGGTATGAGGATATACCGGTAACAGCAATGATATTCGCAAAGGCACAGAAAATTGCCTGGCTGCATGAATGCATGATGCATTACCGGCAGCGTGATGACTCAATTATGAGCAGTACGCATTCGCCGCGTGTACAGGAGATATTCCCGGTTCTTGAACTGGTTCGGAAGAATTTTGATGACAGCAGGCTTTCCGTCCAGTATCATGATGAACTGGAGTACCTGCATATAGAGCATCTGCGTCTTTACGGAATGTTCCGCTTTATCCGTTCTGACTATTCAAAAGAACTGTATGATAGAAGTGAAGAAGTGATGAAGCAGTACTATCCAAACTGGAAGAAGAATCGCTATATTTCCAATCTCAGCTTCAAGAACAGAGTGTTTCTGAATACATACAGCCAAGCCACAGCTATGCTGTATGATCCACTGATCAAACGATAAGGAGAAGACTTTGCGTACTAAATATTCCTTCTACAACTTCTTGGTAAGCCTGATTACCGGTGTTATACTGCCGCTGATCGGTTTTCTTAAATACTCTTTATTTGTCGGATTATACGGCAGTGAAGTCAATGGACTGACACTGACGATAGCCAATGCGATTACTTTTCTGAATATCTGTGAGCTTGCCTATTCACTTGCTTTCCGCCAGCTCTTATTCAAGCCTCTTGCTGAGAATGACAGACAGAAAGTACTCAGCATTTACCATGGGGCAAGAAAGATATTCCGGATTACCGGAACAGTTGTCATCATAGCAGGAATCATTACTGCCTTCCTGTTTCCGTACTATGCGGATTCCCCATTTACCTACTGGCAGACAGTCGGTACATTTATACTGCTGTTTCTGCCTTATGGTCTGTCCTATTTCCTCATGGGACCGAACTTTGTCATTATTGCCGATCAGAAGGAATACAAGATCAATATCTGGATCCAGACCATTGCGATTCTGCGCATGTTTGCGATTGTCGGCGTTATCCTAGCCAAGCTCCCGTTTGTGTTTGTACTTCTTGCGGAAGGAGTCAATGTCCTTGGCTCGAACATTGTCGCTAAGCGCATCGCCATGAAAGCATATCCATGGCTTGCGGATGAGAAGAAGGTCAAGGAAGAGGATCATTCCTTCCTTGAAAATGCAAAGTATACAATTGTGCAGCGTCTGTCGACTCTAGCAACCAACAATACCGACAACCTGGTGATCTCATTCTTCATGGGCTACGGCATGGTATCGGTGTATGGAGCCTACAGCTATCTGAATGAAGCGGTATCGAAGATTGTGCAGAGTGCCATTACATCTCCAATCAACAGCTTTGGCAATCTGTTCAATGACCGCAATGCGGATTCCTATTCAGTATTTACGGAGTTCTTCAACTTTGGCTGCTATGTGGCTTCCATTGCGAGCATCTGCATCTTCGTTGTCATGAATCAATTTGTATTCCTCTACATGAATGGACGTCAGGAATACAATGTATCGGTACTGGTTGCTCTGCTGTTTGCAATCAATATCTTCTATCTGACCATGCGCGAGCCGATCATTATCAGCAGAGATGCGAACGGCTTGTTTGTAGATGCGAAAAACAATGCCTATCTATTGGCAATTTCGAAGGTAGTGCTGTCCATCATTCTGATCCAGCCGCTGGGGATTGCCGGCGTGCTGCTGGCAACGCTGATTACCAACTGGTGCGTAGACTTCCTCTACAATCCAAATCTGGTCTATAAGAAGGTGTTTCATCTGCCGGTGCGCAAATACTTCAAGATGGTCTTCAGCCGCATTCTGGTGGCATTTGTGATTGGTGGGTGCAGCTATTATATGTGGAATCAGTTTCTGCCATATCTAACCGGCGGCTGGGCGCACTTCATTGTTGGCTGTTTGATACTGGGTGTATCGGTTGTAGCTGCTGTTACTTTGATTTACTGGGTTTCCTATC
>CALEMD010000302.1 GCA_937902945.1 uncultured Erysipelotrichaceae bacterium
CGGAACTGTGACTGGAGTTCAGACGTGTGCTCTTCCGATCTGCCAAACATGCAGTGGTTCCCGGTATTCCGCATTCCTGCAATCCCATTTCTTCAAGTATATATGCGACTGAATCTCCTACTGCCGGTGTCGGCGCAAGAGACAGATCCACAATTCCAAAAGGAACATTCAAACGGCGGCTGGCTTCATTGCCGACAAGCTGTCCAACACGAGTAATCTTAAATGCCGTCTTCTTGATGACTTCGGCAATCTCGCTCATGCTTTTGTCAGGACCTGCTTTCTGCACTGCTACGCGAACGACACCCGGTCCGGATACTCCAACATGAATGACACAATCTGGTTCACTGACTCCGTGAAACGCACCTGCCATGAATGGATTGTCCTCAACTGCATTGCAGAAGACCACCAGTTTGGAAGCACCAAAGCAATTCTGATCTTCTGTCTGAATAGCACACTGTTTGATAACGTGCCCCATCTCTCTTACTGCATCCATATTGATTCCTGCGCGTGTACTGCCGATATTCACACTGCTGCATAAAATTTCTGTAGAAGACAATGCTTCTGGTATTGAATCAATCAAAGCTTTATCAGATGGCGTCATTCCATTTTCTACCAATGCAGAATAGCCCCCGATAAAGTTCACGCCTACAGCCTTTGCGGCTCTGTCCAGTGTCTTTGCATATTTCACGCAGTCACCTTTGCTGGCATTATGCAGCAAAGCAATCGGAGTTACAGAAATTCTCTGATTGATAATAGGTATGCCATACTTTTCAGAAATATCCTTTGCCACAAAGACAAGGTCTTTCGCTTTTTCAGTTATCTTCTTATAAATTTTTTCACACGAGATATCTATATCACTGTCTGCACAGTCTAAAAGTGAAATTCCCATGGTTATAGTTCTTATATCAAGGCATTCCTCATCGATCATACGTATTGTTTCAAGGATATTATCTTCTCTATACATATGCTCTCCTATATTGTATGCATCGCATTGAAGATGTCTTCATGCATGACATGCACTTTCAGCTCATGCTGCTGTGCCAATGTTTCAAGTTCTTTTGCAAATGCATTGAAAGTACTGTCATCTGGATACTGTACGATCATAATCATCGTAAAGAAATCATCCATGACTTTCTGTGTCACATCAATAATATTCGCATTCCTTTCTGCACAAACTGATGCAACAAATGCTAGAATGCCAGGCTTGTCTTTCCCTACTGCCGAAATTACTGCACGCATGTTCTTCTCCCTTAAGCCTATCGGCTTTCTTTGCTCAAATCCTGCAACGACAGTCCACAGTAATACAGTTCCATCTGCAAGTCGCTCTTTGCATCCTTCAATGACTGAACAACTGTATCATCACATCCTGCACTTTTCTGATCATCAGAAAAACTATATGTACAGGAATCATGAACACCCGTATCATTTTTCCAATTATATATATAAGCAATTGAATAATTGGAATAGGTAAACTGGCTGTTGCCGAAATCCACTTCATACCCTTCAGATGTATTGAACGCAACAGAGTACATGTCTGTTCCTGTTTCAGTATAGTTGAGTCTGCTTACAAGTCTTTTTCTGAATGTATCTGTAATGGTGGCTTCTGCACTGTCATCATCACTGGTCAGAGTCTGGATAGCATCCGTATCAATGTCTGTATATTTGACATACGTTTCAAATTCATTCTTCTGTTCATCTGTTATTTCGATTTCTGTGGAATTGATGCGTATCACATTCATCTGTGTGCTTATATCAATCGTTACAGGCAGGCTGTCCTGCGTCAGTGATACGGTAAATGCACTTGTTTCCCCAATACAATTGCCATCTGCATCAAAGCTGACAGTGACTGTGCCGGAAGATACTGCATAGTCTTCATATTGACTTAAGCCATAGATATCATAGCGGCTGTTCAATATGGAAGCCGCTGAATCTGCTGATAGTACCGCAGTATAGACAGTTATGCTGTCTGTATCCTCTGCATCTATGGAATCTATCTGTTCTTTCTTCAAGTTTATGGGTGTTAATGGCACAAGCAGTGAAGACTGTACGTCTGATACTGTCATATCCTCATAATATGCGACACCGTTATATGTGTTATACAGACGGCCCGATTCATAATATCCTTCCAATTCTGATGCAAGACCATTGGCATTGATGTTCTGTGTCGCATGAGCCATAGACTGTTCTTCATCCATTTCGATGACACCATCCATGGTATATGCCTGACTCGTATCATCACTGAAATGCATTTCATAGTCTTCTTTTACACTGGCAGTCCAGCTGCTTCTTTCAGGCATGTTTGAAATCTGTGCTTGATAGCGTTCAAAAGGATCACTGGATGCGGATGCTTCAGAAGAAGATGATGCGGTACTTTCTATAACTGCAGAAGAAGATGATGAAGCACATCCGCACAGCAGTGCGGGTATAAGAAATGCAAGTATTCTATTTATCTGTCTCATGAAGACCATTATATCAGTCTTCATATACTTTTTCATTTATGCCAGACGATAACCGGTATTCTCAGTTCCGCTTCTGTTGCACCAGCATGGTTGCCTTTCAGCTGTGAGCCTTTGTGGCAATAGTCAATCTGTATGTCATTGACAGCCAAGGCCAATCTATCGCCAATGAATTCCTCAAAGCGCGGATGGGCTTCATGAAGACCGAAAAGATCTGATTCTTTTACCTGCTGGTGTGTCCAAAGAACAAAGTCATTGCCCAGCACCCTCTTGAACTCTTCATCAAATATCTTCTCTTTTCCCTTTTTCAGATAAAACGCGATCGTTCTGCCTTCCAATGCCGGTGCTTTATCCAAGCATTCCATAAGCTTTTCATTATCGCTCAATTCATAGTGACGCACATCAATATGGCCGTGATCCGCAATAAAGATAACCGCTGTATCCTCTGGAAAACTCTTTAAAGCACTCTGTGTCTGTTTCTCAATTTCCCTAAGCAGTTCTTTTGTACTTGATACCGCTGTACCATTACGATGCATATGATCATCCAGCATATCCCAATATGCATAAACAAAACGATTGTTTGGTTTTTCAAGACAGTCCTTAACCTTGTTCAGCAATTCCGGATAGCTGCTGCACGGATTGTGTATTGAGAACGAAGGCCAAACAGAATCTGCACATTCTTCTCTTTCATTCAATTCATCGTATATCATCTTAATCGGCAGTGCCTTCTTTACAAAGCCAGGATATACAGCTCCTTCTTTGTATTGGCTCATATCCCGAAACAGAATGATCTGGTCATCCTTCTCCTTGAAGTATTGATTCCAGCCAAGCCAACCCGTTTCTTTTGGACTCTTCCCAGTCAGAAAAGCAGTTGTTGCGGCAGCGGTTGTAGGCGGATAAACCGTATCTGTATCTTTCAGTTTATGTGACATGAAAAAGGAATTCTTCTCCAGATGCATATCCATGATATTCTTTCCCATGCCATCAATCAGAATCACTGCGACAGATCGATAGGATCCTCTGTTCAGCCATTCTGATAGTTCTCTGTCTTCTTCGTATTCACTCTTCAATCCTGTAAAATGACGGATAGAAGCACTTATCTGAAGCATTCCATGGGAATAATCTGCAAGTCGCATTGCATACCTCCTATTTGGTTCTGCCCGCAAAAGCAAAGATGCCTTTTACTCTGCTGAAAACAGAGATATTGTTTCTTCCTTTAATCAGTTCCAGTTCAGGCACTCTGCCAAACACCAATAGTATGACATACAGTACAATTGTTCCGCAAAGAATAGAAATCCATGCGCTCAATCCAAAGGTAGACGGAAGTATGCCGGCAGCTGCTGATACAGCAGCTATGGTCATTGCGTACGGCTCCTGTGTCTTCACATGATCAAAGTTATCACAGCCGCTTCCCTGGGATGACAGTACAGTACAATCCGTAATCGGTGAGCAGTGATCTCCAAATATGCATCCTGAAAGTGCACACCCAATGCACAGCGGCAGAAACGAAGAATCAATCTGTACATTCATCTGCATTAACGAAACAGCTATTGGAATTGCCATCGGCAATGCAATGAACATGCATCCAAAAGATCCAACCGCAAACGAAACCAGACAGCATGCCATGAATATGAATACCGGAACCAGCCACCATACAACATTGGAAGTGATCAATCCTACTGCATATTCAACCGTGCCAAGAGTCTGGGCTGATGAAGATAAAGACCATGCCAGTGCTAGAATCAGACACGTAGGCAGCAATTGCATGCATCCATGAATAAAAGCATGGATTGCTTCTTTCATAGTAAAGGCATGTTCGTATATACCCATTATTACTGCTATCACTGATGACAGCAAGGTTGCCTGCAGAACAATCGCAATAGTATCCGCCTGACCGAATGCTGTTGACAGTGTATGCATGCTGAAAGATGCATCTGCACTTAATAAACCTTCTGATACTGCATTTGCACGGCCGGTAATATAGAAGAGTATCAAAGCATAAACAAACAGTACGCCTAAAGGAACAGCTGCCGTCTTGATTCCAGCCTGACGCCCGCTTCTATGCATCTTAGCGATGCCATCCTGTTCATTCAAGGCTATCTTCGAATCTCTGCGCAGAGGTTCTCCTCCTCGTGCACGTATCTCAGCCTGCAGCATCGGTCCAAATTCTCTGCCGGTTATGGATGTTTCAAATATGAATACCAAGCAAAGAATACAGTAGAAACAGTACGGAATAGAGGATATAAACATGGTATATCCAGAAACCTGCATACCGGCATTCAAGAGTCCCTGTTCAATGACCGACACTTCTACCGCTACCCAGCTGGATATAATAGCAATTCCTGTTACCGGTGCAGCAGTGGAATCCACAATGAATGCCAGTTTCTCTCGGGATATTTTCAGTCTATCTGTTATATTCTTCATAACCGGACCAACAATCAGTGAATTGGCATAATCATCAAAGAACACAATGATGCCTAGACCCTCAGCTACCAGATTTGCTTTTTTCGGTGTATCGATTCTTTTCGTCATCATCTGCGCCAGCGATTCAAATCCACCGGAGAATCGAATCACTTCTACCATACCCCCGATAGCCATGCATAAAATTAAGACCAGCATATTATCAGGATCACTGACTGTCTTAACAATTGCCATAATAGATTCAGGCACTACATACAGTATTGGCTGCTGGTTTAGAATCACGATCATCAAGCTTCCGCTCAGCAATCCTGCCGCAAGCGACACTGCAACATTCTTGTATATGAAGGCTAGAAGTATTGCCAGAGCAGTCGGTATTAAGGAAGCCGCCTGCAATGCTTTTCCTACTTCTGCCGCATTGCTCACATCCGTCATACTGGCAATCGATGATGCCGCATATGCGCCAAAAACCGCTGCCAGAATGCACAGTGCTATGCTGATGAACAAACGTCTATTCATTGTTTTTTGGTGCATGTACTTATTATGAACGGCAGTTATCTGCAGTTATTGGTTTCCTGAATAAACCGCAGGATTCATTCATGGAATCCTGCTTATATAGGAAACAGACACCCAGACAGGACAGCATCTGATCAATAATACTTGTGCAGGCAAAACCTCCTGGAACCTTCATGGCACAAGTCATCAGATCTGTTCTTTTGTGTCTCTTTGCTTTATTTGGCATAGAAACAATATAGCACACTGCTTTTCCTGTTTATATATCTTTTTTCACAAATTTATATTGCAGCTTTTTTACAAAACTTAAGTAGTACTTTGGATTTTCTAAAGTACTACTTTAGTTTTGTAAGACTTTTATCTTAATTAAGCAGTTTCTGCATACAGACAAGTTTTCTTACTTCAGAAGTACTCATTCAGCTTTTCCATATATCACAATCGGATAGTGAGATCAAAACAACATCCGGATGCTGTTTTGATCTCACTTCTCATATTTGCATGAATACTCCCGGGAAATATAAAAGATGCCAGCTCATATGAGGAGGCATCTTCAATAGGTTTTATACCAGTTCGATTGTAGCCATTGGAGCAGCATCGCCGCGGCGTACACCTGTCTTAACAACACGTGTATATCCACCATTGCGATCCTTATACTTCGGAGCTACTTCTGTAAACAGCTTCTGCAGTACTGTCTGTTCTGTCTTCTCATCTGCAACTACGTTGCGGATATAGGAAGCAGCCTGACGACGTGCAGCAAGATCGCCCCTCTTACCCAGTGTGATCAGTTCATCAACAACTGAGCGCATATCTTTGGCTTTTGCTTCTGTAGTCTCAACTTTCCCGTAGAGAATAACAGATGTAGCCATATTGCGGAGCATAGCTTTACGGTGATCACCGTTTCTTCCGAATTTACGATTCCACATATACGTTCCTCCTATCAGTCATAGGACTTGAAACTGAGTCCAAGTTCCTGAATCTTTTCTTTGACCTCTTTCAATGACTTCTTGCCCAGGTTGCGGACACGCATCATTTCATCTTCGGTCTTCTGTGTCAATTCATCAACGGTCTGTATACCAGCCCGCTTCAGGCAGTTATAGGAACGTACTGACAGATCGAGATCTTCGATCATCATCTGCTGTCCCTTACTAGGTGCTTCGCTTCCGCTCTCTTTCATGACGTTCTCCATTCCGAGAACTTCATCATTGATTCCGGCAACGATATCCAGATGATCAATCAGAATCTTAGCGGACATAGCAAGTGCTGTCTGCGGATTGATTGAACCATCTGTCCAGATTTCCATAGTCAGACTGTCATACTTTGCATCCTGACCAACACGGGTCGGTTCAACATTGTAGGACACACGCTGAATCGGAGTGTAAATAGAGTCTGTATAGACAGTTCCGATTCCCTGTGAGCTTCCCTGGTTCATCTGTTTGTTCAGGTCGCTGCCAACATAGCCGCGGCCATTCTTGGCTTTTAATTCCATCTCAAGAGAGACACCCTTTTCAAGATGAGCAATTTCGAGATCCTTGTTCAATATCTGCACCTGAGCCGGACAGATAATATCACCTGCTGTTATTGTGCATGGTCCTTTAGCGGAGATCTGAAGGCTATAGACTTCATCATCTTCGATCTTCATGACGAGCTGCTTCAGCTGCAGTATGATCATGGAAACATCTTCTCTTACACCTGGAATCGAAGTGAATTCATGATATACACCATCGGTCTTGATGGAGAATACAGCTGCTCCCGGAAGGGATGACAGCAGAACTCTGCGCAGTGCATTACCGATTGTTGTGCCGAAGCCTCTCTCCAGAGGAGCTAATACGAACTTCCCATAGTTATCAGATTCTACATATTCCTTGACTTCAAACTCGGCGCGTTCAAACTTCTGCATCCAAAATCCTCCTTGTCTTCGATTAACCACGCGGTCTCTTTGGCGGACGGCATCCGTTATGAGGGATCGGTGTAAC
>CALEMD010000303.1 GCA_937902945.1 uncultured Erysipelotrichaceae bacterium
CACATGGCTGTTCAGTTCATTCTCTGTTATAATACGACGGTAGAGGTATATGGAAGAATTCAAGGTAGCGATCGACAAATTTGAAGGGCCATTGGATCTGATGCTGCATCTTATTAAAGATAAGCAGCTGGATCTCTTTGACTTGGACGTAAATGAACTGACGGATCAGTATATTGCATATTTGAATGCGATGAGCACACTGCATCTTGAAATTGCCAGTGAATACATGGTTGAACTGGCAGAACTGATTGAATACAAATCTAAAAAGCTTCTTCCGAAAGATAAAAACGAACAGGAAGAAGAGGAAGATCCTAAGGATCGTCTTGTACGCAGACTGCTTGAATATCAGCAGTATAAGGAAATAAGTCAGCAGTTGAAAACTATGTTCGATGATCGTCAGATGCTGATGGGAAAGCCTCTAAGCACGGAAGCTGAAAAATGGATGAAAGATACAGATGATGTGCATTATCAAGGCAATCCATATGATCTGATGAAAGCGATGCGCAGAGTTATGATGCGTATGCAGTTAGTCAAACCTATAGAAACAAAATACACAGAAAAAGAAATATCTATGGAAGAAAGAGAATTGCAGGTTCGTGCAAAACTTGATAGACTTCCTGATGTTTTCAAGTTTGAAAGTCTGCTGGATGACTGTGATTCACTGCCTATGCTGATAGCTACATTTTTAGCAGTGCTTGATCTTGCTAGAATGCACACATTGGTATTTCATGTAGATGAATCAGATATTATCTGGTTTAAAAGAGGGGAAGTAGCAGCATGAGCGAAAAGAATAACTCAAAAATGAATACTGAGGTTCTTGATCATGAATACAGTGAAGAAGAACATGCAGTTAACGAGATGTCTGAGGAGAGTGAACGCATTGATCAGGCAATAGAAACACTGCAGGAGAATAAAGAAGAAAGCAGAAAAGAACCAGAAACACCAGAAACACCAGAAACACCAGAAACACCAGAAACACCAGAAACACCACAGCCTGCTCAAAATGATGAAGATACGAACCAGCTTGAGCATGATGATGCTGCTGCAAAGGCAATACTGGAAGGACTGCTTTTCATAGTTGGAGATGAAGGGTTGAACAGGGAACAGGCATCTATGGCAATGGGCATATCGCAGGAGCGAGTTCAGGAACTGTTTTCAATTCTGCAGAAAGAATACACGGATGATGCAAGAGGAATTGAACTGGCTGATTATGGCGGAATATTCCGTTTCTTAAGCAAGGCTAGCGTACATCCGTATGCTAAGAAACTCTTTCAGATTGCACAGAGCAATTCTCTGTCGCAGTCAGCTCTGGAAACATTAGCAATTATTGCCTATAAGCAGCCGGTAACAAGAGTTGAAATAGAAGAGATTCGTGGGGTTGGTGCAGATATGATGCTGCGCAAACTTCTAGCTAGAGATCTTATCAAGGAAAGCGGAAGAAGTGAAGCACCTGGAAGACCTATACTATATGAAGTTACTCCGGAATTTATGGATACTTTTAAGCTTTTGAGTCTTGAAGAACTGCCTGATCTTCCTGAATTCAGTCAGGAACAGGGAGAAAGTGATGATCTGTTCAGACAATGAAAAGAACAATTGCAATTCTGACAGCCGTTATATTTCTGTTTGGCTGTAATACAAATGAAAGTGCTGAGGCAGCGCAGGATGAATATTCCTGCCGCATGGTCGATTCATATAACTACAATGAACCGGTTGCCTACAGCGATGCAATAGATGACAGCTACTATTCAGATGCTCTTTTTGCAGGTGATTCTAGAATGG
>CALEMD010000304.1 GCA_937902945.1 uncultured Erysipelotrichaceae bacterium
GAACACAAAGCCCATAAAGGCACCCGTACCGCTTCCCATCAGCATCGATGACAGTATAACCGGTATATGCATAGTTGTAGCCCTCACCGGTCCAATCGGTATATAGCCGATCGGTGTCAGCATCAATACGAGTTCAATAGCAACAAAAAAGGCAGTCAGAACAAGACGCCTCGTTTTTTTCATATGTGTCATACTTTCCCTCCTGTCGCTCCTAATGGATGCAACGCAGTATTTAAATTGCTGAAGTATCAACGATCACAGTCCAATGGATCCATGTCTTTTTCAGCAAAGTTATTATAGCACCAGACAGCCGTTGCAGTTATAATTTTCACGTTGGAGGATTTTTCAATGAAATACCTAGTTATATCAGATATCCATGGTTCTCTTTCCGGAGTATCGTTTATTGAAGAAGCTTTAAAGATGCACCAAACCAATCGAATTCTAGCCCTAGGAGACTTTCTATATCATGGTCCGCGCAATAATCTGCCGATCGATTATGCCGTAAAAGATGTAATTGCTGTTCTCAACTCCTACAGCACAAATATCACTGCAGTCCGCGGCAACTGCGATGCTGAAGTAGATCAGATGGTTCTCGATTTCCCGCTTACTGCTGATTATAATATTCTGAATATCGCTGATCGCTCCATATTCATGACACATGGCCATATATACTCACTTGATCATATGCCAAAACTTGCAGCTGAAGACTGTTTCCTATATGGACATACTCACATCCCACAGGCAGAAAAAACCAATGGTATCTACTTGCTGAATCCCGGTTCTGTTTCCATTCCAAAAGGAGGCCACCCTGCCAGCTATGCTGTATTGGATGAAAAATCCTTTACCATTTATACACTTGATCACAAAATATACATGACTCTGAAATTTGATTGAAGGCACAGCTCTCGCTGTGCCTTTTCTCTTAGATAATACCTTCCATATTTTTCTTCAGTACTGCGGCTGAACGATTCAGTTCATCCCTTTCGGCATCATTCATAGATACCGGCACTAACGACTCCACACCATTCTTGCCAACAATAGCCGGAATACTCATTGCGACATCATTAATGCCATACGCGCCATGCAGAATCGTAGACACCGGCATAATAGACTTCTCATCACGGATAATTGCCGAGCAGATTCTTCTGACAGACATAGCTATGCCATAATAAGTCGCATGTTTCTTGGCAATGATTTCATACGCACTGTTCTTTACGTCATCTGAAATCTGACTCTTGCATGCGTCTAAATCGATATCACTGCGCAATGCACAGAAGTCTGACAAAGGCACTCCGGAAACATTTGCACTGCTCCAGATGGCAATCTCACTGTCACCATGTTCTCCTACAATATAGCCATGCACACTTCTAGCATCCACTGAAAGCTTCTCTCCCAATAGATACTTCAGTCTTGCTGTATCAAGCACAGTACCGGAACCAAATACCCTGTTCTGCGGAAGACCTGTCATCTTTACTGCCGCATATGTCAGTATATCTACAGGATTGGATACAATCAGCAGTATGCCTGCACAGTCTCTTTTCTTAATCTCTGGCATTATGCTGCCATAGATACCAATATTCTTTTTAATCAGGTCCAGTCTTGTCTCACCTGGCTTCTGTGCAGCCCCAGCAGTTACTACGATAATTGCGGCATCCGCTATATCATCATAATCGCCAGCCCATATTCTCATCGGATGAACAAACGGCAATCCATGGCTTATATCCATGGCTTCTCCTTCGGCTCTATTCTTATCAACATCTATCAAAACCATTTCCGAAAACATACCGCTTTGCATCAAAGCAAATGCACTGGATGAACCCACAAAACCACAGCCAATTACTGCTACCTTGCGATAATTCACTTTGTTCATATGATCAAATCTCCCTTCATAACTACATTTTGATTATAACAACGTATCCACTCCCTGTATATTGATAAGCCCAAATGAAAACACCTCTAAGGGGTGCTTTCATTGTTTATTTAGGCATTGACCTGTGTGTCGTCTTTATCGTCTTCTTTATTCCATTTTCTTGCAATAACGAAGAGAATTACTGTAACTGTTGTGATGATGACATTGAGCAGTGTCCAGCCATCAACCAGAATCATCGGATTTGTAATATTTTCTGTGAAGATGAAGAGGATGATCTGGAGAATTGCTATAACTGCGAGCAATACTTTGTAGCCTTTCTTTCTCTGATACGTTTCAGGAATGACATTTCCATTTTCATCATACTGAATCTGTGGATCGTCATCATCTGGATCTTCTTCTTTCTTAACCTTTGCAAGAATCAGAACGATCGCAAAGATCAGTGAGAGACCAGTCAGTATCAGGTTGAAGAGTGCCCAGCTGTTTCCATCATTACCGAAAGCCGGCTGATCAGCCTCTGCTGAAGGTGATGCAGTTATTTCAACTTTTGCTTCTTCAGTAGGTTTTACCGTTTCATTCGGTGTAGGTGTTGGTTCATTTACTGGAGTGATGATTTCTTCAATAACCGGAGTTGGAATTGGATCAAATACACAAGCCTGTTTTTCTTCATCCCAATGAGATCCAGGATTTGTTTCTTCACAGGTCTTATGAGGCTCTGGTGTAGGAATTGGTCCAGGTATGACTGTGAATGATCCTGTAATTAAAACATCCTCTGTCCCCATTACGAAGTCTGCTGCTGGATTCCATCCGTTGAAGGTGTAGCCTGGTGCTGTTGCTCCTGCTGCGATTGTGACATCTGCTCCGTATTTATACGTTGCTTCTGCTGGCAATTCAGATGCTCCTGCAGGTGTGTTCGTATATGAATACGTTACTTTGTAGCTGTCGCGGCTGTAATACAGCTGCAGTACAAGTGTGCCATTTCCATTTATTGTTCCAGTCAATACGTTTTTCGCATTCTCTTCATCATATGTGAAGCCTGTGAATGCCTTAACGTCTGCTGCTACAATTGTGTACTCTGTATCAGTTACGCCTGTACGTGCTTCATCGGCATCTGCCTTGTCATATCCATCTCCTGCGAGATTCTCAAGGTAGTATTCAATCTTGAATGCTGTATCTTCATTGGCTGTAAAGCTGCCTTTGATTTCAACATTCTCTGCTGGCATCGTGAAGTCTGCTGCTGGATTCCATCCGTTGAAGGTGTAGCCTGGTGCTGTTGCTCCT
>CALEMD010000305.1 GCA_937902945.1 uncultured Erysipelotrichaceae bacterium
TGATTCATTCAGTCTTCAGTGCTTTAATCTGCTCGTTATAGGTGTGAACTGTAACTGGTTATAACAGCAAATGTTCTGTATTATCTGTTAATTAACAGCAGAGAGCAGCTGTTTGATGCAATCAACAGCTTCTTCATGTGAGACTTCCGGTTCAAGGCTGAGAGCCGCGCTTTCTTTTTTCATCTCTTCAAGCAAAGGGATATAGTCGATGTCACCGCTGAGAAGGGCTGTATGAACAAATGGCTTTGGCATCAGTTCTTTCTGATAGTGATAATTCTTAAGATGAATATGGCCGATATCATTTTTAACAAGATGATATTCAGCAGGGATGTCATCCGTCTGCCATTCTTCAGGAACGCGGAACTTTTCTGCACGATAGGAATTGGCAGGGTCATAAAGCAGCTTGACGTTGAAGCAGTCAGCCATTCTCAGCAAACGCTGTGTCATTGCGGCCTTAGGACAGTGCGAATATGGGCAGTTCTCAAGAACTAAAGTGATATTATGCTTTGCGGCAATCGCAGAGGCGAGTCTGATATTGTCAGCAATCTCCAGCATATCTTTTTCGGTTCCGACTATTCCTACTTCTTCATTGTCGGGAATGCGGAAAGGGAATATGCGGATCTTATCAGTACCGACAATTTCCGCTGTTCTGCAGGCTTGCTCAAGGTACTCAAGATGCAGATTCACATCTCCTTCAATGCAGTAGAAATCAGGATTGAAAAGAGAAACACGATATCCCTCATATAGAGGATATAGAAAGAATACAGTGGAGGCAAGATTGACAATCTGCAGTCCAAAAGAATCTGCAATATCTTTTATTCTGTGTGCTTCTGATTCATTGCATTCCTCAATGGATTTGCCAAATACATTGTGAATCTCAATTGCTTTCATGCCGCTATCAGCAATGATTCTGCAGGCTTTTTCAAAATTCGCGTCAATCTGATCGGTAATTATGGATTCAATCATGGTATTTGCTCCTTGCTATTGAACACATAATAGTAAACTAAACATGTTATGTCCAATTGAAAATTCTAGTCACAAGCCTATGACTGTGCTGCAGGAAAATCAAAATCTTTTCAATTGGCTAAGTGGTATAATGTATATATACCACTTGGAGAAAAACGTGAAAAAGCAGAAGGAAATATCAATCACAAGAGAATTAGGTCAATTTGATTCCATAACGCAGGCAATTAGAGAAGCTGGGTATTCATATGAATACCCTATACTGATTTCTCGAATTGTTGAAGCTAATAAAATCGTCAGCAATGAATTGCAGATTCCAATAGCTTCTCCTGTTTATGAGTATAAGAAACTCCGAATTGTTGAGAATAGGCCAAGAGCAATTGAACATATATTTATTGACGCTAGAAATTTGGAAGGCATCGAGAAGGAGGATTTGCGCAATCAGTCTTTATATGAGTTTTTGTATGCTCACTTTGGATTGAAGGTTGCAAAAAACGAAGAAGAAATTCTTGTTGTGCGTGCGGATGAAGAGGAATCAGAATTGCTGAAAATCGAAGCCAATGCTGAGGTTATGCTGATTAAGGGCAAATCGTATATGACCAAGTATAAACAGCCGTTTGAGTACTTCCAAATAACTGCAATCCCTGGCTTTTTTAGATATAGGAGTGTAAATAGGAAATGAATGAAAATCAAAAGCCATTGTATGTTCAGCTCGCAGACAATATGAGGAATAAAATAATCAGCGGTGAATACCGCGTCGGAAGCAAAATTATGTCTGAGAGACAGATGGCTGAAATCTATGGCTTGAATAGATTGACCGTTAGAAAATCAATTGAGCAGTTGATTCAGGAAGGCTATTTATCAGCTGTTCAAGGCAAAGGGACATTTGTGGAACGAATGACAGATGGCGGAAAGAAAATGCAGTTTGGCTCATCTGAAATCATGAGTTTGAGTTCTCAGTTAAGACAAAGCGGATTTTCCTCCAGCAGGACTGTATTATCATTCAAGAAAATCAAATCTGAAAAAGTGCTGAAGGATTTTTTTCCGAATTCAGCTGAATGCTATGAACTGATCAGACTTTCTAAAATTGACAATAATCCGTATGCTCTTCAGATCTGCTACTTTCCAGCATCGGTATTTCATAGGCCGGAGCGATTCGATTTTTCTTCGGGATCTATCTATGATTATATGGAATCACAAGGTCATCGCCCAAAAACAATGATTTCTGAGATGACTGCTGTTCCTGTTCCAAGTGATTACAGTGAAATACTGGCTATTGAAAAAGGAAAACTGATATTCTTTTATGAATACTTTGGATTCGATATAGATCATAAAATGGTTGAATATACTCGATCGTATTACATTCCTGAGTACACGAGCTTCAAGTATTCAACTGAAAAATAGTCAGATAGAAACACCTTTATTGCCGAGTAATCTTATAAAGGTGTTTTTTTATATTGTCTTTGGAAAGAAATGGTATATACTGAAATCGAGTGGAGTATATGGTATACCAGTTGAAATTACGGTATACCAGTGGTCTGCACTATGGAGGAGGAAAGTATGACCGCTTTACAAGCAATATTGATTGGAATCGTCTCTGCTTTATCTACATTGGAAGGGGGCTGGCTTGGCGAATGCAAGTTCCGCGAACCAGTTGTAACAGGAGCTTGCGTAGGATTGATTATGGGGGATTTGAAACAAGGCTTGATTATCGGAGCTCAGCTTGAACTGATTTGGATGGGAACATCTTCGATTGGACCAGTAGCTGGACTTGCTGTAGGACCTGGAGGAACAATTGGAACTGCAATAGCCTTGTCAACTGGAACTGGTGTTGAAGCTGCAATGATGTTTGGAGTGCCAGTATCAGTTCTTCTTCAATTTATGCAGTCATTGATTGATACTGCATATTCAGGACCGATGCATACTGTTGATAATTTGATTGATCAAGGTGGGCAGGAAAAGAAAATCATCATGATTCATTGGCTTTGCGGAATTATAACATTCTTCATTTATTTCATACTTACGTTCGTTGCACTTTACTTTGGAAACAATGCTATCAATGCAATCGTCAGCAATCTCCCTGCATGGGTCAGCAGTGGCTTGGGTGCTGTTGCTAAAGTGCTGCCAGCACTTGGTTTTGCACTTTTGCTGAATCTGCTTTTGGAAAAGAATCTTATACCATATTTGATAATCGGTTTCTGTCTGTCTGCATATCTGGGACTCTCAATGGTTGGAGTTGCGGCAGTTTCTATTGCATTGGCATGGATTATTTATCTTGAACGCAGCAGAAAAATGAATACTTCGATGCCGGTATCTGCATCTGCAAATAATGCTGATGATGACGAGGAAGGAGATACATTATAATGATTACAGCAGTTGAAAAGAAACTTCCAAAAAATGAATTTAAGTCGATATTTTGGAGATCATTTACGTTGCTTGGCTCGTTTAACAGTGAACGAATGGAAGGATTAGGATTCCTTTATGCGGTGATGCCTAGTATTAAGAGAATTTGGAAAGATGATGAAAAGGGTTATAAAGAGGCAATGCATCGGCATATAGCAGCATTCAATATGACAGTAGCTCCTTCACCGCTGGTTATGGGTATGACAGTTGCAATGGAGGAAAAAGCCAAAGAAGATCCAAACTTTGATACCAGTTCAATTAACGCTATTAAAGTTTCACTTATGGGACCGTTAAGTGGAATAGGAGATACTTTTTTCTGGGGCATTTTCAAAGTTCTGGCCTGTTCAATAGGTGCTAGTTTTGCAGCTGAAGGCAGCATAATGGGCCCGATAATGCTTCTTCTGGTTTTCAATATTCCTAACTTTCTGACTAGATACTATGGTTTAAAGATTGGTTATACAAATGGCACTAACATTCTTGACAAGCTAAATGATTCCAATCAGATGCATTTGTTTACATACGTTGCCGGTATTGTCGGAGTTGCATCAATTGGATGCATGGTTGCGGCATGGATTGGTATTTCAACTCCATTGACATTTACTATTGCTGGAAGCCAAATAGTGGTTCAGGAGTATCTTGACCAGATTTGTCCGCAATTACTTTCTTTGACAGCAACATTGCTCATCTATCAGCAGCTGAAGAAGAATAAGATTGGCATTATGCAGCTCATACTGATCATTGTTGTTATAGCATTTGCTTTAGGTGCATTTGGTATCTTGGCTTAGGAGGAACATTGCATGATAAGTGATGTAAGAATTGATGATCGTTTGATACATGGACAGGTTTGCGGCTATTGGATTCCGCAGAACAGCATTAATAAAATAGTTATTGTTGATGACGAAATAGTACATGATAAAAACAGGAAAACAGCTTTGCGTTTTGGATGCCCTGAAAAAGTCAGTCTTTCATTTCATTCGTCCTTAAAGACAGCGGAAATCTTAAAAAATGGTGGGGATGAAGGCAGCAATGTAATGATTCTCTGCACAAATCCAAAACCAATATTAGATATGATTGAAGCTGGGTATCATTTTGACAAGATAACTGTGGGGAATATATCGCCGCACGACAAAAGTGATGTTCATATTAAGGGTACAACATATGTAAACCAGCAGGATATCAGCTGCTTCAAAAAACTGGTTCAGCAAGGAGTAAAAATTATTTTACAGATGGCCCCGAAAGATAATGCTGAAGATTTGACGGAATACTTTGCAAAATTATAAGAAAGAGGAAATGTAATGGAAAACAAGCCTACTGTATTAGGATACATGCACGATCAGCCAAGAGCTTTGCAAAAAACTTTTGAGAACAGAGAAGAATATTTAAATCCGTTTGTTAAAATATTCCATGAACACAGCATTAAGAAAGTTCTATTCTTTGGATCAGGGACATCTTATAATGCTTCATTAATTGCTGCATATTATTTCAAGCATATTGCAGGTATTGATGCCATTGGCAATTATCCAACAGTTTTTCATAACTATGAAAAGGCAGACTGGACAGGAATGCTGAAGAATGACGAAATACTGTTTGTAGGAATCAGTCAATCGGGAACATCGATATCAACAGTTGATATGATGGACAAGGCTAAGAAAGAAGGATACCTTACTGTTGCAATAACTGAGGATCTTAATAGTGAGATCACGAAGCATGTCGACAGTGTTGTTCATTTGCTTTGCGGAAAGGAATGTACACCGCCAGAGACAAGAGGCTACACTGTTACGGTTCTGCAGATGTATTTGTTTGCCTATGCCATTGCAAAAGAAATCAAAAAGATCGGGAATGCCGAATATGATAAAGCTATCGAAGATGCAGGGAAACTCACTGCCGATTTTGAGACAGTCATGAAGGAAAGTGAAGCATGGTATGACCGCAATGCAACAAGCATAGTGAACAGCAATCGCGTTTATGTTTTGGGCTATGGGGTCGATTATGGATCGGCACTTGAAGGAATGCTGAAAATCGGTGAAATGCTTAGATTGCCGGCAATAGGTTATGAAATTGAAGAATATTCACATGGACCTACAATGGCAATCAGTCCGAAAGAAACAATTATCATGATAGGTTCCGATGAAGCAGAATGGGAACGCTGCAAACAATTCCGCACTGCATTTTTGAAATATACACCTCGTGTTCATGTAATCACATATCAGGATTTTGACGCTACGTCTAAAGATATTATATTTACAGTCAAAACAAATAAATACCTTGGACCGATTATGTATACGGTACCAATGCAGTTTGTTGCTGCTAAAGGAGCTTTGGATACAGATATCGATACTGGCGTAGATCCGTTTAAGGAAGAACTGGCTCATCTTCCGAAGTAGAAAGAAGGAAGATAATGACATCAATTATTGTTAGCGGGCATGGTCATTTTGCGACGGGAATATCTTCTGCACTGGATTTGATAATGGGAAGGCCTGATAAGTATACAGCAATTGATTTTCCTTATGGTTCCTCTGCGGTTGAACTAGAGAAAAACATGGATGATGCTATTAAGCATTTTGGCAATGATGACATACTCATCTTGGTTGATTTATTTGGTGGATCGCCATTTAATACTGCGATGAAAAAGGTCATGGAGAACAGCAGAATTCAACTGTTTTATGGATTGAATTTAGGAATGCTGCTTGAATTAGTCTCACGTTTGCAAAATAGCGATGATCAAGCAGGAGTCCTTGATGGCATCGAGGAAATTGGAAAATCGCAGATTGGAAAGTTTCATCCTGAAGATATGCAGGTTGATTGTGACGAATCTGAAGAAGAAACATTGTAAGAAAAACCAAGTCGGCATGAATCATTCGCCGGCTTGGTTTTAATATATAAAGATTTGATGCATCATAGATGAATTCATTATTTTGCTGATTTTTGGCTGTCCTTAAGAAACTGTGTCATATCTTCGTCTGCTTTGCTTCTGAACTCTTCAGCTTTAGCAGAGTCATTCATATTGTCATAGATTCTAGCGATGAGAAATTCATCGAGATATCTGTCATATCCTTCCTTGTTCTGATATTCATCGAGAAGAGTATTCAGACTGCTGTCTTTCTTCTCAACAAAGATTTCTTTGATGAGACTCATATAGCGATACATCGGTGTATCCTCTTTGATATCGCTGATATTTTCGGTGCAGATGCGGATTCTTTCGACATCATTTTTGCTGATGAAATATCCGATGGCATTTCCATACACACTTGCTTTCTGCTTGCTGTTCAGACGCTTGCTGCTGAAACTGTCAAAGATCTGATCAGCGTTTGCTTCATTATCCTGAAATATAGCTTCTGTAAGCTTCATGTAATCAATATTGAAAGGAGGAATCAGCTTGGCAGTATCCTTGTCTGCCATTTTCTGATCAAATGCTTCAAAGTTTCCGCTCATCAGATCATTCAGCAGAGCATTTACACACGCTTCTCTCTTTTTGCGAAACCGATAGTCAAAATAGAAACTGACAGCAACAGTAGCAATAAAAACAATGATGATAATCGTTGTATTCATAGTTGGTCTCCTAGCAGAAATACGATTCCTAATGAGAATGTAATTGTTTTGCAAGCGGCTGTCAAGGTGATGGTAGTGTCAAGTAATTGCGGAAAATCGACGAAGCGATAAACAGGAAGTCAATAAATAAGAAGTTCATTTGAAGG
>CALEMD010000306.1 GCA_937902945.1 uncultured Erysipelotrichaceae bacterium
CCTCCGCTCAATCCAACCAGAATTCTCATGGCTGTATTATATTACAAAAAAGAGGCTTGCGCCTCAATTCACTTTCTTAATGCTCACAGCGGCATTTGCCGCATCCATCAAAATTCGGACAATCTTCATCACAAGGCTTGTCAGCAAGACGTCTTAATTCAGCAGGTACAAATGCTCCGATTTCTTCTTCGTCATATCCAACCTGAAAACTCTTTTCGCTAAGTATGATTGGTCTTTTCAGTATACTTGGATTCTTGCGTATGAAGTCAACAAGCTGGTCCGTTGTCATAGAATCTAGATCAATATGACTGTCATGTATGATTTTTGAACGTTTTGAAATAATATCATCTGTTCCATTTTCACTTCTCATAAGCAGATGTTTAATCTCATTATCATTCAAAAGCACTTTAAAAATATTCTTTTCAACATATGGAAGATCTCTATCTTTGAGCCACTGTTTTACTTTTCGGCAGCTTGCACATCCTGGAGAAGTATATAGTACTATCATTTCATCACCCGTGTTATTATAACATGGTTTTTTTTCAATCAACTATATTATTTGATTTGTCTAAACAGATGTGCTTAAATGAATACGCAGCAAGGTGCATGGACTGTATATCTCATTATAGAAAAGCAGAGAATGATGAAATCTGCTATGAGACGCAGAAACCTATTGGAGCCTTATAAAAAGCTGAACGGCGGTCCGTTATCCCTTAAAGCAGATCCTGCACTGTCAGGATAAGTCGGGTGGCACCGCGCATATGTTAGTCAATTGCGTCCCTTCATTTTGAAGAGACGTTTTTATTTAGGAGGATATTCTTATGAAAAGAATGCTAAGCGGTATCAAACCTACAGGTCAGCTGCATCTAGGCAATTACATCGGTGCTCTTCGTCATTTTGTAGAGTATCAGGATCAATATGAAATGATGGCTTTTATTGCCAACCTTCATTGCATTACAGTTCCGCAGGATCCCTCTGTTCTTCAGAAGAATCTTAAAGACTGTGTAGCTTTGTATCTTGCCTGCGGATTGGATCCATCAAAATCTACTGTGTTTTTGCAGACAGATGTTAAGGAACATGCACAGTTAGGATTCATCATGTGCTGCCATACCTATATGGGCGAACTGAATAGAATGACGCAATTCAAAGATAAACAGGCTAAAGGAGAAAAGAATCTGACAGGCGGTCTGTATACCTACCCTGCCCTTATGGCTGCAGATATACTTCTCTATGATGCCGATTATGTACCGGTCGGTGAAGATCAAAAACAGCATGTCGAACTCTGCCGCGATGTAGCAGAGAGAATGAACAACCGCTATGGAGAACTATTCAAAGTTCCGGAACCTCTTGTAGCAAAGGTTGGTGCTAGAATCATGTCGCTCAGTGATCCATCAAAGAAAATGTCGAAATCTGATGAATCCAATAAAGGCTGCATCTATCTTCTCGATGATATTAAATCTGCACGCAAGAAAATTATGTCAGCGGTTACTGATGATAAAGCAAATGTTCATTTTGATCCTGATAATCAGCCAGGAATCAGCAATCTCATGCAGATACTGTCATCATTGACAAATGATCGTCCGATTGCAGAAATTGAAGCGGAGTTTGCCGGCAAAGGCTATGGTGATTTCAAACGTGCAGCAGCGGATGCTGTATGCAGCACTCTTACTGAAATTCAATCACGCTACAATGCAGTGATCAGCAGTGATCAGATTGAACAGACACTGCTTCTTGGCAAGCAGAAAGCAGAAAAAATTGCATCTGCAAAACTGGATAAAGTGCAGCGTGCAATTGGAATGGAAATT
>CALEMD010000307.1 GCA_937902945.1 uncultured Erysipelotrichaceae bacterium
TGGGATCAAGGGGTCACAGGTTCGAATCCTGCCATCCCGACCATTATTGCTTTACGAATCACAATGCTTCATGTATCATGGCGAGGTAGCTTAGTTGGCTAGAGCAATCGGTTCATACCCGGTAGGTCGTGAGTTCGAGTCTCACCCTCGCTACCAATTATCTTGGTTCGTTCTCCAAAGGATGAATTGAACACGGACCCTTAGCTCAGTTGGTCAGAGCGGTCGGCCCATAACCGATAGGTCGAAGGTTCAAGTCCTTCAGGGTCCACCAATTTGGAGGAATACCCAAGTGGTTGAAGGGACCGGTCTTGAAAACCGGTAGGTCAGGCAACTGGCGCCTGGGTTCGAATCCCAGTTCCTCCGCCATTATTATCTGCAGGTGCTTAACGGCACATCAAAATTCATATCGCGAGGTAGAGCAGTCTGGTAGCTCGTCGGGCTCATAACCCGGAGGTCGTTGGTTCGAATCCTTCCCTCGCAACCAATGGTCCTGTAGCTCAGCTGGTAGAGCAAAGGACTGAAAATCCTTGTGTCGGCAGTTCAACTCTGCCTGGGACCACCATTGGAAATGACCTGCACCAAATGCGGGAAAACAGGAAGTTCGCTTAGAAGCGAGCTTTTTTGTATATAAAGTACACTTGTTTAGTCTATTATTCGTGTTAATCTTAATTATAGAATGATCTTGACGAGGTGGAATTATGCTGGCATTTCTGTACATTTTTGTTGAACTGTTTGCGTGGGTCGGAGTGCCTGTCTATACGTTTATGAGTGGCGGTTCTGAGTCTGATATCACGCGTAATTATATCCTTTGGTATACCTTTACAGCAGTTCTGCCAACTGTGATATGGTTCATAATTTATTTCTATGTAAAAGATGAAGCGAAACAGAAAGCACAGGAGCAGCTTGAGAAGAGTGAAGGGACATCGATAGTCCAGGTGGTCCTTCTTGATAAGACAGAACAGCTGAAAGAAGTATCAGAGATGCTTTATCCTATAGGAGGAGATACCAGCAGTCCCTATCTGCACACAAAGCAGGTATCCGATGGCTATCTCTATCGCTTTCTGATTGTGTATCAGAATGGATACAAAGAAACGATAGCCGTAACAGACAAGGATGAGAGACTGAATGATCTCTTGGTACAGGCAAAACTCTCACAGTAAAATATGGATACTAGGAAGATGTGCAGGCATCTTCCTTTTCTGTGCTCTTTGAATTGTTGTATATTGTGGTTGTAGATAAAGGGAGATACGTTATGGAAACGAAGAAATATATCATTATCGGAAGCGGAGCGGCTGGGGTAAGCGCGGCTGAGGAAATCAGAAAGAATGATTCTGAAGCGTTGATACAGATCATCAGCAGGGATACGGTTATTCCCTATAACAGACCGAAACTGACAAAATCGATCAATGATCTTGATCTATGTGCAGATAAGATAGCAATCCATCCAGCTGACTGGTACCGTGAGCAGAACATTGAACTGACGCTGGATACAGAAATTGTTCATATCGATTCAGATAAAAAGCAGGTCACTGACCGCAATGGCAGAACATATACATATGACAGACTGATTCTTGCCACAGGTGCGAGCTGTTTCGTGCCTCCTATTCAGGGTTCTGATACAGAAGGGGTTGTCACTATTCGAACCATTGAAGATGTTAAGAAGATACAGAGCGCTCTTGCGGATAAACAGAGAGTTCTGCTGATCGGCGGCGGTGTATTGGGCCTAGAAGCCGCATGGGGATTTCTGCAGCTGAAAAAAGAAGTGACAATTCTTGAAGCAATGCCTAGGCTGATGCCGCGGCAGCTGGATGAAGAAGCTTCTGAAGTTTTGAAAAATCTTGTTGAATCAAAAGGAGCCGCAATTCATACCGGCATCAAGATTGAAAAAATAGAGAAAGAAAACGATGGTCTTCATGTAAGTACTGATCAGGGTATGTTCATCTGTGATCTGGCCGTTGTTTCAGCGGGTGTAAGAGCTTCTGTTTCTTTGGCAAAGGAAGCAGGCATTGCTGTGGATCGTTCCATTGTCATTGATGAAAAGGCACAGACAAGCATACCGGATATCTATGCCTGCGGCGACTGTGCTGAGTTTCAGGGTGTGAACTATTCCCTATGGTCACAGGCCTTGAACGAAGGCATGGCAGCCGGCAGGAATGCAAGCGGGGTGCCATATGCATATGCCAACAGTGCAGCTGCTTTAACCTTCTTTGGAATGGGAACCATGCTGTATGCATTGGGTGATATTGGATCTGATTCGACGAAGATATATAAATTGCTGGATATGTCTATTCCAGAAAAGAGTATCTGCCGCAGATTCTATTTCAAGGATGACAGACTGTGCGGCGTTATTCTGATTGGCAATCTAACTGGATGGAAAGAATTGAGTGCAATGCTGAAGACTGCATCAATTGAAGAAGTCAGAAACCAATTTGCTTCATAATGAGAACGGTACATGTGACTGTGGTTCCCTATGATTCAAAGTGGCCGCAGGAATTTCAGAGAATAGTCAATTCTCTGCCGTTGGTGATCGGCAGCGACTGCGAGAGAATTGAACATGTTGGCAGTACTTCTGTACTGGGTTTATGCGCAAAGCCGGTGATCGACTCGGATGTTGTCCTGAAGAGAAAAGAAGATATGAAAGCCGTCAGCGCAAAGCTTGCGGATGCCGGCTATATTGATGAAGGAGACCTAGGCATTGAAGGCCGAGAAGCCTTCCGCTATGAAGGAAAACCGGAACTGATGAGCCATCATCTGTATGTCTGTGGGCCGGATTCAAGAGAACTGCATCGGCATCTGGCATTCAGAGATTATCTGAGAAAGCATCCAGATGCAGTTCGGGAATATTCAGATATCAAAAAACAGGCAGCGAGCCTGTATCCGGATGACATTGATGGGTATATTGCTTACAAAAGTGCATTCATTGAGAAAATCTATCATATATGCCTGCAGGAAGAATGATTCCTGCAGTGCTTTTTATCTGCTCTCTTTGAGAATGATTCTAGCGGGAATGCCGACAGCTGTTGCATTGGCAGGAACATCCTGCAGAACAACTGCATTGGCGCCGATTTTAGCATTGTCACCAATGACAATATTCCCTAATAGTTTTGCACCAGCGCCAACGGTGACATTCTTTCCCAGAGTTGGATGACGCTTGCCGCATTCGTTTCCTGTACCGCCTAATGTAACTCCATGGAACAGCTTGCAGTGATCTCCGATAATGGCTGTCTCACCAACAACCACTCCCATGCCGTGGTCAATAAAGAATGCTTTGCCGATCTGTGCGCCCGGATGGATTTCAATGCCGGTAGCCATTCTTGCAAGCTGTGATATCAGTCTGGCCATGAAGAGCCAATGGATCTTATAGAACTGATGAGCCAGTTTATGCATAAGACGGGCGTTGATGCTTGGATACAGAAGAAAAACCGTAACCGGATTGGTTGCGGCGGGATCTGTTTCCTGAGCGTGTTTTATCTGCGACTTGATATCAGCGAACATAGTTTTTTACCTGCTTAACAATGCTAGCATAAAATGAGCAGATATCAAGAAATGTGATACTATTGTCCGGTAAGCAAAGGGGCGTGAGAATCATGAGAATGCATTGTACAAAGATCTAACAGAAATAATGTTGAATATTTCAGCTTTATTTCTGCGCAATGTAAAAACAGAAATGGAGTGATACATATATGAAAAAAGCAGTATTAGCAGCAGTATGCTTAACCGATAAGAAAAAAGGCTTTGAAACAGCCATGCAGGAAACACGTGAACTATGCAGTGCCTGCGGCATTGAAGTAGCTGCTGAATGCATCCAGCAGTCCAATTCAGTCGATCCTAGAACTGTCCTGCGCAGCGGCAAGCTTCAGGAACTGGCAGACATGGCCAAACAGACGGATGCGGATGGCATCATTTTCTACAATCCGCTCAGTGTAGCGGCAGCGCAGAGAATCAGTGCGGCAGCCGATGGCCTCGATGTCATTGACCGAAAGGCATTGATACTTGATATCTTTTCATTAAGAGCAAGAAGTGCACAGGCAAAGATACAGACAGAAGTCGCAAGACTGGAATACGATCTGCCGAAACTATTGCAGGATAACATGGAATCAGATCACGCAAGAGGCGGCACTTTCAATAACCGCGGTGCTGGAGAAACAAGGTCTGTCATTATCCGCAGACGCTATGAAGCCCGTATCAGTGCTTTGAAAGCAGAATTGAAGCAGATTGAAGCCCATCAGAAAACAGATCAGGCAAAGCGGAAGAAATCAGCATTGAAGAGTGTTGCCCTGGTTGGCTATACCAATGCCGGCAAGAGCTCGCTGATGAATGCAATCCTGAAAACGACAGACAGACCGGATAGAACCGTATTTGAGAAGGATATGCTGTTTGCCACATTGGATACCAGCATACGCAATATATCCTATAAGAACAGACAGTTTCTTCTGTATGATACAGTTGGTTTTGTGTCTGACCTGCCGCATGAGCTGATCGATGCATTCAAGAGTACGCTGGATGCGGCAAGAGATGCGGATCTATTGCTTATCGTAGAAGACATATCTGATCCAATGAAAGCACAGAAGACCGCCATTACCATGGAAACACTTAAAGAGATTCATGCTGACAGCATTCCTGTACTGCATGTGCATACAAAAGCGGACTTGGCTAAGAGTGATGAGGACCTCAAAGGCATCTGTGTATCCAGTCTTACAATGCAGGGCATTGATGCGTTGCTTGAAGACATAGACAAGGCTCTATACCCATCTGATGTGACGATGATGTGCCTGGTTCCTTATGCACAGATGGCACTGATTGCCAGAAGCAAGAAGACACTGGATATCAGAATACTGGAGTCTACAGAAGAAGGCATTCGGCTGCAGGCATCCGGAACCAAGGAACATATGAAAGTGTTTGAACCCTACAGAACAGGAGAGAACAGATGATATATGAATCGATACTAGATACGATTGGACATACTCCGCTTGTCAGAATCAATAAGATCAATCCGACGGACGCAATCATTCTAGCGAAAGTGGAGTATTTCAATCCATCTTTAAGCGTTAAAGACAGAGCTGCTTTTCAGATGATTCACGATGCACTTGAAAGAAAAGAGATTGCTGAAAATACGGTATTGATTGAACCGACAAGCGGCAATACAGGAATCGGTCTGGCTATGACAGCAGCTGTGCTGAATATGAAGCTGATTGTTGTAATGCCTGATTCTATGAGTGCGGAGCGGCGCAAGGCAATTGCCGGCTATGGAGCAGAACTTGTTCTGACACCGGGAGCTCTAGGAATGCAGGGTGCACTTGATAAAGCAGACGAACTGCATAGGGAAATCAAAGATTCATTCATTCCTTCTCAGTTCAGCAATCCCTCCAACAGCAAGGCCCATTATCTGCATACAGGACCTGAGATATATGAAGATACAAATGGCAGAGTGGCTGCATTTGCGGCAGGGGTTGGTACTGGCGGAACACTGTCAGGAACTGCAAGATACCTGAAGGAAATGAATCCTGATATTTATATTGCGGCGGCGGAACCGGCATCTTCTGCAGTGATCAATGGAAAACCGGCAGGAGCACACAAAATACAGGGAATCGGTGCAAATTTTATCCCAGATAACCTGGATCGCGGTATCATGGATGAGTGTATTGATATTACAGATGAGCAGGCACTGGAAACAGCTAGGAAACTGATGACTGAAGAAGGCATTGCGGCTGGCATCTCAAGCG
>CALEMD010000308.1 GCA_937902945.1 uncultured Erysipelotrichaceae bacterium
GATCTTGAATGATTAATACGATATTGAAACAGGTAAAGGAATATAAACTGGCGAGCATACTGGCACCTTTATGCATGGTTGGTGAAGTGTGCTGTGAACTGATGCTGCCATTCCTGATGAGCTTTATCATTGATAAAGGCGTCTATATGCAGGATATGAATGCGGTGCTTAAATATGGAATCATCATGCTTGTATGTGCATTCGCAAGTCTGTTCTTTGGAACTGCAAGCGGTAATTTTGCGGCTAAGGCATCGAGTGGACTGGCTAAGAACCTGCGCAGTTCAATGTTCAGAAAAATACAGGAATTCAGCTTCCGCAATGCCGACAAGTATTCTACAAGCGGCTTGGTTACACGAATGATGACCGATGTTACAAATACACAGAATGCATATCAGATGCTCTTGAGAATGTGTGTAAGAGCACCGCTTACTCTGATTGTCTCTTTGATTATGACAGTCACAATCAGCGCAAGACTATCCACAGTGTTCATGTGGGCAATTCTGTTTTTGGCGATCTGCCTGACAATCATGATTTCTAAAGCAACGCCGGTCTTCAACAAGGTGTTTGCTAAGTATGATGATCTGAATGCTTCTGTTCAGGAGAATATTACGAATATGCGCGTTGTCAAAGCATATGTCCGTGAAGCCGAAGAAACAGAAAAGTTCAAGGGTGCTTCCTGGAATGTATATAAACTGTTTATCAAAGCAGAAAATATCCTTGTATTCAACTCACCGATTATGCAGATGACAGTCTATGCATGCATTATCGCTCTGTCTTGGTTTGGAGCTCATTATATTGTCTTAGGAACACTGACGACAGGCGGACTGATGTCCATGTTTACGTATACGATGAATATTCTGATGTCACTGATGATGCTGTCAATGATATTTGTCATGATGTCTATGTCAGTTGCATCTATGCGCCGTATTTCTGATCTGCTCAATGAGAAGATCGATCTTGTGAATCCTGAAAATCCAATTTCAGAAGTAAAGGATGGCAGCATAGAGTTCAAAGATGTATTCTTCAAATACTATGAAGATGCGCAGGAGTTCAATCTGAGCAATATCAATCTTTCTATCCGCACAGGAGAAACAATAGGCATTATCGGTGGGACTGGCAGTGCTAAAAGCACAATGGTGCAGCTGATACCGCGTCTGTATGATGTGGATTCTGGAAGTGTGTCAGTCGGCGGAATTGATGTTAGAAAGTATGATCTTGAAGCACTGAGAAGCAGTGTTGCCATGGTTCTGCAGAAAAACGTTCTGTTCTCTGGAACAATTAAGGAAAATATGCGCTGGGGCAATTCGAATGCAACCGATGAACAGATCGTCGATGCATGCAGACTTGCGCAGGCAGATGAATTTATCAGACAGTTTCCGGATGGCTATGATACATATGTTGAACAGGGCGGAACCAATGTATCCGGAGGTCAGAAACAGCGCCTTTGCATTGCAAGAGCTATATTGAAGAATCCTAAGGTTCTGATCCTGGATGACTCAACAAGTGCAGTTGATACTAGAACAGATATGCTGATCAGAAAAGCATTCCGCGAAGATATACCGAATACAACTAAGATCATCATCTCGCAGCGCATTTCTTCTGTTGAAGATGCGGATAGAATTGTTGTCCTCGATGACGGTAAAATCAATGGCATCGGTACGCATAGTGAACTGCTGAAGAATAATGCAATCTATCAGGATGTATATGAAACACAGAAGAAAGGAGAGGATGACGAATGACACAGAACAAAAATGTCAAAGCACCTCATGGCGGCGGACCAGGTCACAGAATGAGCGGCCGTACAAACGAAAAGCTGGATATGAAAACACTGAAGCGGCTGGTGTCCTATATTCTTAAAAACAACAAGCTTGCAATTGTGATTATCGTTATTGGAATTATTGTCAGTGCTCTAGTATCGGTTGCTTCTTCATTATTCATGAAGACACTGATCGACAGCTATATCACACCTCTGCTGAGTGAATCTGTTAAGAATTACGAACCGCTGTTTCAAGCTCTCAGCATGATGGCTCTTGTCTATCTGAGCGGCATTATCATGAACTTTGTCTATCAGAAGATATTGGTCTATATTTCTCAGGGAACAATCAAAAAGCTTCGTGATGAAGTGTTTGCCAAGATGGAAACTCTTCCTATCAAATACTTTGATACACACAGCCATGGCGATATTATGTCTGTCTATACCAATGATATTGATACGCTGCGTCAGGTTATCTCGCAGTCACTGCCGCAGATGCTGTCAAGTGCCATCTCAATTGTATCGGTATTCTGCTCAATGGTAGTTCTGTCTATACCTCTGACTCTTGTGACAGTCGGCATGGTATTTGTGATGCTGAAAGCCCTGAAGCGTGTAGCTGGACAATCCGGCAAGTACTTTGTCAAGCAGCAGAGCAATCTAGGCAAAGAGAATGGCTATATCGAAGAAATGATGGAAGGAACGCGAGTCATTAAGGTGTTCACCCATGAAGATAAGGCGATAGAAGAATTCGAGAAGATCAACAATGATCTGTTTGAATCTTCCTATCAGGCAAATAAGTATTCGAATATTCTGATGCCGATCATGGGCAATTTAGGGAATATATCCTATGTCCTGACTGCAGTTGTCGGCGGTCTGCTGGCACTGGGTGCCAATGCAATGAGTGTTGGAACACTTGCTTCATTTCTGACTTTGAACAAATCCTTCAGCATGCCGATCACCCAGGTATCACAGCAGCTGAATTCAATCATCATGGCGATGGCAGGCGCACAGCGTGTATTTGAACTGATGGATGAAAAGCCGGAAGTGGATGATGGCGTTGTTACTCTTGTCAATGTGCGGAAAGAGAATGATACACTGACAGAAGTGCCGGAAGTAACAGGTGTATGGGCATGGAAGCATCCTCATAATGATGGTGCTGATTCACTGGTAGAGCTGAAGGGAGATGTCCGCTTCCATGATGTGACATTCGGCTATTCAGATGACAAGATTGTCCTTCATGATATTGAACTCTATGCCGAACCTGGTCAGAAACTGGCATTTGTCGGGGCTACAGGTGCCGGCAAGACAACCATGACCAATCTGATCAATCGCTTCTACGATATACAGGAAGGTGCTATCACGTATGATGGCATTGATGTAAAACTGATTAAGAAAGATGATCTGAGACATTCATTGGGAATTGTTCTGCAGGATACACACCTGTTTACAGGGACGATCCGTGACAATATCCGCTATGGCAAACCGAATGCAACAGATGAAGAAGTTATACAGGCCGCAAAGCTTGCCAATGCTCACCAGTTCATCAAGCATCTTGAATTCGGCTATGATACACCTCTGACTGCGGATGGAGGTAGTCTGAGTCAGGGACAGAGACAGCTTCTATCAATCGCTAGAGCAGCTCTTGTAAACCCGCCGGTTCTGATTCTAGATGAGGCAACAAGCTCAATTGACTCACGCACAGAAAAGATTGTTCAAAGCGGCATGGATTCGCTGATGAGCGGCAGAACGACATTTGTTATTGCGCATAGACTCTCTACAATCAAGAATTCCCATGCCATTATGGTAATGGATCATGGGCGTATCATTGAACGCGGCAATCATGAATCACTGCTTGCAAAGAAAGGTGTTTACTGGCAGCTGTATACAGGTGCTATTGAAATGGATTGATGACTGCTCGGGTAGTGTCAAGTAATTGCGGAAAATCGACGAAGCGATAAACAGGAAGTCAATA
>CALEMD010000309.1 GCA_937902945.1 uncultured Erysipelotrichaceae bacterium
CAATTGCAGCTCAGCAGTTTGAGCTGGGCAAAGAGATAGCCGCAAGAGGACTTGTGCCTATTCTTGAGCCGGAAGTGGATATCCACTGCCCTGAAAAGGAAAAAGCAGAAGAACTGCTGAAAGCAGAACTGAAGAAGAATCTGGATGCATTGCCATCAGAGACAAAGATCATGTTCAAACTGACTATTCCAACTGCTGACAATCTGTATCGTGATCTGATGGACGATGTGCATGTAGTTAGAATCGTTGCCTTGAGCGGAGGCTACAGCAGGGAAGAAGCAGATGAGAAACTAAGCCGCAATCACGGACTGATTGCTTCATTCTCCAGAGCACTGCTTGCTGGATTGACAGCACAGCAGAGCGATGATGAATTCAATGCGCAGATGAAAGAATCTGTGACAGAAATCTATAACGCATCCATTGCCTGAAAGACTATGAAGGCTCTGCAGAAATTTGCAGAACCTTTTCTTATGCTTTATTTCTGTATCTGCATGCAGCTGTTTTTTCGATAATCCTGCAGACAGTATGGCGGCAATTCTGCGATAATGGATATAGTAAGGAGCAATAGGCAAATGGATGATACATATTTCATGAAGCAGGCAATTGATCTTTCCAGAAAGGCAGTCGAGCATGGCAACGAGCCTTTTGGTGCAGTACTGGTAAAAGATGGCAAGGCTGTATACACCAATGAGAATCAGATATATACCAAGCATGATGCGACATTCCACGCAGAGGCAGGCCTCATCAGAAGATTCAATGAAGAGACTGGGATCACAGATCTGAGTGACTATACACTGTACTCCAGCTGTGAACCATGTTTCATGTGCAGCGGAGCAATCGTATGGACAGAACTGGGACGACTCGTTTACGGGGCTGACAATACTGATCTTGAGAACATTTTGGGAAACATTGGCTGCAATTGCAGCAGAATTGTCTTTGAGAACTCATTTTACAGTCCTGAGGTGACATCAGGCATACTGCGTGAAGAAAGCCTGGAAGTGCTGAAAGCATATTTTGGAAACCACAAAAAAGGCTAAGTGATCCGATCATGAGTGTCATAAAAAAACATGGTATAACCGAAGAAAATCCGGTGATACCATGTTTTGCAATGCAATGCTGCGTTTACAGAACATACAGGAAGATGCCGAAGAAATGAAGAATGCTTCCAATCAGTACACAGACATGGAAGACGCAATGCATCCAGCTGTATTTTGAACCGGCCGCATACAATGCCGCTCCAACTGTGTAGACAACGCCGCCGGAGAGAATATACATGAAACCCGGGACAGTGAGAATATTCATAACCTGAGCATACATCGGTACAATCGCCCAGCCCATCACCAGATAGCTGATGAAGGCAAAGACTTTGAATTTCTTTAGGTCTATAGCATTCAGAATGATATTCAGTACTGCCATTCCCCATTCCACTGCCATTAGAATCCATGCGGCAGTCGGATTGACCGGCATGATGCCGCAGAGAATGATCGGCGTATAGGTGCCGGCAATCATCAGATAGATCGTGCAGTGGTCTAGAACCTGGAATACTTTCTTTGTCATGCCTGCTTTCAGGCCGTGATAGATGCCGCTCATCGAATACAGAAGGAAATTGCTGAGACAGTATATGATGGATGCGGCAAGAGACAGCATGCTGCCTTCACTTATTGACAAGTGTATGCAGGCAGCTAAGCCAATCAGGCTAAGGCCGGCACCAAACAGGTGACTGATAGAATTGAAACTGTCCTGAGCCGGGGTATAATACGGAAGGGAACGATCTTCAAGTTTTGTACGAAGTGTTGTCATAACGTTACTCCTTTATAAGAATCTTATCATCTAGTTAATGTAACTACATTAAGTATGACACGTATTCTGTGCATGTCAATAGATGCATAGCAGAAATACAGGAAGGAGATTCTTTGAACATATACTGGCTGATTCCAGCACTTCTGCTGGTGATTGTACTATTAGGCCTGCCTTATGGGATTGATGTAACAGAAGTGTCTGTACGCAGTTCTAAAGTGACTGAAGAAGTAAAACTTGCTGTTGTCAGTGATCTTCATGATGCAAGCTATGGCAAAGACAACAGCAGATTGACTGCCTTGCTGAAAGAACAGAACCCAGATCTGATTCTGATTCCCGGAGATCTGTTTTCGGATGATGCAGAAAGCAGAAATGCGATGCCGCTATTGAAGAGTCTGCAGGGATATCCAATCTGCTTCAGTGCTGGCAATCATGAAGTGAATACCAAAAGACTGCCGGATATTTATAAAGAACTGACAGATGCAGGTGTGCATGTGCTTGATGGCAGTGCCTGTATACTGACAGTCAATGGACAGAGTATACAAACAGCAGGCATTGCTGATAGAAAAAATCAGGAATGCTATTCTGAAGAGGATATTCAAGGTTTGTTTCACAGTGATGGATTCCGCATACTGCTGTGCCACAGACCGAACTGGGATAAGGTTTATGAGCAGGCACAATGCGATCTGATCATCAGCGGTCATGCCCATGGCGGGCATTGGCGTCTGCCGATTGTCAAAAAGGGGATATTTGCGCCTCAGCAGGGCTTTATGCCGGCAGATACACAGGGATTGAAGAAACTGAGCCATTCATATCAGTTTATCAGCAGAGGGCTTGTACGCCAGTCCTATGGCATCATACGGCTGTATAACAACCCAGAGATTGGAATTGTTCATATAGTGCCGCAGAAAGAGAGAGACAAATGCTGAAGAAAATGCCGCCAGTACAGAAAGTATACGAAGCAATGACAGCCATAACGGATCATCGGGTCAGTCTGAAAGAGTCCTCAGCATCGGTTCTCTCAAGTGAAGGCAAACGCAGCTATACAGTCAAATGGAAGGATGATCTGTACTATTCAGATGATCCTGCTACCTATTGGCAGGGGTATCCTGGATATCCAATACTGGCAGTCATGATGGAACTGGGCCGGCTGCCTTATGATGCACATGCGGCAGAATCAATGAGCGGTGTTGAATGGCATGTACTGAATGAACAATTCAAAAGAGACTATGATGCAGCACTGCAGAGTGTTCTGAAGCAGAAACAGATGCAGGAGTATGATACTGACAGTACACAGAAACTGGCTGATATATGCATGCAGAAACTGAAAGAATGCAATATCATGCTGACACGCAAAAAGAACATATGAAAAGCACTGCCTATACAGTGCTTGAATGGAATGCTTATTGCTCGCTTATATCCAGGCGGGCATTTTCTTTGAGTACCTCTTTGCCATTGCTTAGATACACGCGGGTAACCCGGCTGTTGATCAGACAGATGATTTCGTAAGGGATGGTATGCAGCTGATCAGCCATTTCACATAGAGAGATATGCGGGCCAAACAGTTCTACAATAGTACCTTCCGGCTTATACTGCGGCATCTGAATCATGCATTGATCCATGCATACGCGGCCTACTACAGTGGCATACATGCCATCAGCGTAAACCTGACGGCCTTGGTTGGCCCGTATCCATCCATCGGCATAGCCGATTGGCAGTGTACCGATGATTTCATCATGCTCTGCTGAATAGGTGGCACCATAGCCTATGGTTTCACCTGCTTTCACCTTTTTGACCATAAACAGTCTTGTATATAGTGAAAGAGCATGCTTTAGATCTTTTCTGCATCCTGCAATGCCATAAAGAGATATGCCTACCCGGCAGGCATTGCTGACAGGATCTTTGAAATAAAGAGTTGCTTCTGAGTTGTCGCAGTGAATCCATTCAAAAGGATAGCTGCAGGCTTTAACAGCAGCCGCAAAGCGAGCATACTGGCGCTGAGTCATATCAATATCTGTATCAGAGCAGGCAAAATGAGTAAAGATGCCTTCTAGGATGCATCCAGCATCCAGCAGTATCTTCTTAGCCTGAACGAGTTCATCTAAATCTTTGAAACCGATGCGGTTCATTCCGGTATCAACCTTCAGATGCACTTTCAATCCTCTGCAGTCCTGGGCTGTCATTTCTGTGACCCAGTGCATGGAGTAGGCTGCTGCAGATATGTTCTTCTCTATCATCATTCGGCAGTCTGCTGCTTCAGTATTGCCAAGGATGAGAAGCTCACCCTCATACATTTCATTTCTTAAGACAATTGCTTCATCTAAACTTGATACAGCAATCATATCAGCACCTGCATCAATGACAGTTTTTGCAATCATTCTGTCACCGCTGCCATAGGCATTTGCTTTCAGTACGGCAATGAACTTTTTGCCGCATATCTGATGGATTGTCTTTACATTATCTGCAATCGCATCAAGATCTATCTGCATCCATGTGTTTCTATACATAATGTGCTTCCTTTCAAGACAACGCATTTAGTATAGCACAGACCATAATGCAGAAATTCAAGGATTCAAATCCTGTTATAAAAAACTCGATTTTTGCATAGGCCATAGGTCTCAATTTTGGTTGACTCTAAAAAAACGCTATGTTATATTAATAAAGCACTTGTCAAAAGTGTATGGAGGTTTAGCTCAGTTGGGAGAGCATCTGCCTTACAAGCAGAGGGTCAGCGGTTCGAGCCCGTTAACCTCCACCATATTGCCGACTTAGCTCAATTGGCAGAGCAATTGATTTGTAATCAATAGGTTGTAGGTTCGATTCCTATAGTCGGCACCATTTTTGGAGAAGTAGCGAAGTGGCTAAACGCGGTTGACTGTAAATCAACTCCCTTTGGGTTCGGTGGTTCGAAACCGCCCTTCTCCACCATTAGAATATTGCGGTGGGTACCTAGTGTACCCCACCGAGATATGATTGGATCAACGGGGCTTGATTGGGGTATAGCCAAGTGGTAAGGCAACAGACTTTGACTCTGTCATTTCCCTGGTTCGATCCCAGGTGCCCCAGCCATTTATTACCGATGTCTCGGTAGCTCAGGTGGTAGAGCAACTGACTTTTAATCAGTGGGTCGTGAGTTCGATTCTCATCCGAGACACCATTCTTCAATTGCAGTATGCGAGTGTAGTTCAATGGTAGAACGGCAGCCTTCCAAGCTGCATACGTGAGTTCGATTCTCATCACTCGCTCCAACACATAAAAACCCGCTAATAATGCGGGTTTTATAATACCGTGGATGTAGTTTGGGTGTATTCTGATTTTAAATATATCAAATAGAATGAACGCAGTCTTCTTGTATGTTATCCGACCGCTCTAATACTGCGGCTTGTGCTTCTTGTTTCAACTTGTCCATCTTCAAGATTTCGCGGTCGATTTCTTGAAAGTGCTCATTCGATAGATTGATAAGAAATTGACAGGGATTTGAACATATTTTATTAACAAAAGAAGCAAACCTTTTTCGGGCTCTTCCTTTTTTGCAAAAGGCGCACATGGTTTGCTTCCTGAATTTATGATATCAAGAGTACACAAGTAAGTCAACAATTTCAGCATCAACCAGCAAACATCTTATATCTTTGAGAAACTGGTGAAAGAAATAATAGATAGCAGCAGCCACTGCAGAGGGATTCAAATTAGAAAGAGAAGTGTTGCTGCTGTGATTTGAGAATGGCAGATAATGCTGAATAATCAGCGATACATAAAGAAGTTAAAATAATAAGCGTGTTAAAGGAGCTTGAATTACACGGATTGTCACTGCAAGTGAGATCATGTATGATAACTCTGGTAAAAGGAGAGTATGCATATGCAGACAGCAGTTATAAATGTTAAGAACTACGGGACGATCCGTGTGGAACTGAATGAGAAGGAAGCACCGATCAGCGTTAAGAACTTTGTCGAACTAGCCCAAGCGGGTTTCTATAATGGTTTGACGTTTCATAGAATCATCAGCGGTTTCATGATTCAGGGCGGAGATCCCAATGGAAATGGAACAGGCGGAAGCAAGCACACAATCAAAGGAGAATTCCAGCAGAATGGCGTAAAGAATACTATTTCTCATGTGCGCGGAACGATCTCCATGGCTAGAGCTATGGATCCTAACAGTGCAAGCTCACAGTTCTTCATTGTCCATTCAGACAGCAAGTTCCTTGATGGCGGATATACAGGTTTCGGAACTGTAACAGAAGGCATGGAAGTAGTAGACAGCATATGCAATGATGCAAAACCGGCTGATGGCAATGGGACAATACGCAGAGCTGAACAGCCGATTATAGAATCCATTGCAATAGAGTAGAAAATGCTGGTTTACAGATTTGAAAAACAGCTGCAGGCATCTCCTAGAAACTGGAGATACTTTCAGAACCATACCTTTTCAATGATCATCACTAAAATGGATATAGAGGAAACTAAAGATCATATTCTGCAGGTGAGTGCTACGGTTGAAGAATACGGAAGAAACAACCTAGTAACAATGATCCTTGATAAATCGGGCAATATACTCAGCCACTCCTGTGACTGCCAATGGGATAGTCCTCGTGACGCCTGCGGTCATACTCTTTTTGTTGCGGAAGAACTAGCAGGCCTATCCCTGTCTGATATTCCGTATCATACAGATTTGGAAGAGGACCGGAAAGAAGAAAAAAGAAAGCAGGAAGAATTTCTAAAGCAGTATTATGAGCGGCAGCGTCTTGAGAAACTGGAACTGTCGCATCAGATGCTGAAAAGTGCAGAAAGCGCTGCATCAGAACTGCATCTGAATCTTGTTCAGAAAGGCAGTGTGCACTTAGAAGCAAATTCTGTCTTTACCTCTGACTGGCGCTGGTCTGGAATTGAGATGACATTCAGAATTGGAACTGCAAGCATGTACTATATAAAAGACCTTGGACAGTTTCTTGACAATATAGACGGCGGCAGTGAATTCAGCTATGGCAAGAAACTGACACTGGTTCATTCGGAAGAAATGCTGGATGAAAAATCTAAGATCATACTTGCATTTATACGCCAGTATTATAAGGCACCTAATGAAGACGATCCGTCTGTATCGAAAAAGAAGAATCTGATCCGCATCCGCAATAGAGATATAGAAGCATACATACAGTTATGGAAAGAAGTGCCTATAAACGGTGTTTCTGTTAGAAAAGATGACCGCAGGATCACAATTGTATTTCAGCCTAATAGGGATGGCACAATGGTCATACCGACAGTGAAGGCAAAGACAGAGAAATACTCTATGAGCGGCAAAGCATATTACATCATAGAACATGGAACCATATATGATACACCGGTCAATGATTCACGCCAGGCTTTTTCTTTGATGAGCGCATTGGTAAAGAATGAATATACAGAGATGAGAAAGCCTGGCGTGAATCAAAGAAAAAGCCT
>CALEMD010000310.1 GCA_937902945.1 uncultured Erysipelotrichaceae bacterium
ATTGGGCGAAGAATGATATTGCTCTGACGATCAGGTCCAACAGAAACAAGAGATATAGGAGTACTGGTATATTCAGCTATGAACTCTATGTATTTGCGGCAATTCTCAGGAAGATCCTCATAGCGTGTGATTTTGGATATATCTTCTTTCCAGCCATCAAATACTTTGTATACAGGTTCTGCGGCTGCATAGTCTTTCAATGCTGCCGGAATTGTGTCATAGGTTTTTCCGTGAATATTATAGCCAACACAGACAGGTATTGAATCAATGCCAGTAAGCACATCGATTTTTGTAAGAGCAATGTCAGTCAGTCCATTGATAATAGCTGCCTGTCTTACTACACAGAGATCCAGCCAGCCGCATCTTCTAGGACGTCCGGTTGTTGCGCCGTATTCAGCTCCAGCCGTACGTATATGCTCACCCATATCATCAAGAAGTTCCGTGACAAACGGACCTTCGCCAACTCTTGTTGAGTAGGCTTTTACGACACCGAATATACGGTCTAGAAGACGAGGAGATACGCCGGCACCTTCACAAACACCGGCAGCGGTAGGGGAACTCGACGTAACATATGGATAAGTTCCATAATTTATATCAAGCATGTTTGCCTGTGCACCTTCAAACAGTACATTCTTTCCTGAGGCCAATGCTTTATTTACTTTATCAACAGCGTCGCAGACCATTGGAATCAATGAAGGGCGGATCTCGCTGAACTGCTGAACAAGAGCATCATAGTCAATTGGCTCGCCGCCATAGAGTTTAACAATCTCCTCGTTTTTGATTGCGAGAGTTGTCTTGAGACGCTGCTTGAATGTATCAAAATCAATCAGATCGCAGACCCTTAAGCCTATGCGGGTATACTTATCTGCATAGCAGGGGCCGATGCCTCTCTTAGTAGTGCCTATTTTGTTTCCGGCTGCTTTCTGTTCCTGAAGAGCATCTAGACGAACATGATATGGCATGATCAGATGCGCACGATCGCTGATGCGAAGATGATCGGTAGTGACTCCCTGTTCATGCAGTATTTTCATTTCATCAAGCAGAACAAACGGATCAACAACTACGCCAGGTCCGATAATGCACATGGCATCCTGGTTCAGAATGCCAGAAGGCAGAAGATGAAGAATTGTTTTCTTTCCGTTAACAACTACAGTATGACCTGCATTGTTGCCACCTTGGAAACGTACAACCATATCCATATGTGTTCCTAAAAGATCGACGATTTTGCCTTTGCCTTCGTCTCCCCACTGACTGCCGACTACTACATAACCTGCCATAGTTTCAATCTCCTTTTTTCACAACGGCATAATCATATCACAGGAACAAAGCATCTGCACTTGAATGTGGAAATTCACTTGATTCATAATGGCAATGCAAATCAAGTGCGATAAATATGATAATTTGATAGAATACTAATGTTAAAGGAGAATTTGCAAAATGAGTGAAAATCCAAATAGCTGCAGTCATAACTGCGCAGACTGTGAAGCAAACTGTTCAGAACGTGAATCTGCAGAGTCTTTCAGAATTGAACCAAATCCTAATTCCAGTTTTAAGCACACAATTGGAATTGTTTCGGGCAAGGGAGGCGTTGGCAAGAGTCTTGTAACATCGCTGATTGCTTCTGAAATGCAGAGAAGAGGCCATTCCACAGGCGTTATGGATGCGGATATTACAGGTCCAAGCATGGGCAAAGTATTCGGAATTGCTGATAAGGCAGAAGGAAATGGAGAGATTATATTTCCAGCTGTTACCAAGTCCGGCATTGAACTGATCAGCGCAAACGTGCTTCTTGAAAGTGATGATACACCGATTATCTGGAGAGGACCGATGATTGCTGGTGTGATTAAGCAATTCTATCAGGAAGTACTGTGGAGAGATTTGGAATATCTGTTCATAGATATGCCTCCTGGAACGGGCGATGTACCGCTGACTGTCTTCCAGTCTATTAAACTGGATGGCATAATCATTGTTACAAGTCCACAGGAACTGGTATCTATGGTTGTATCAAAGGCGATCAGAATGGCAGAAATGATGAATATTCCGGTCATTGGAATCGTTGAAAACATGAGTTATGTTGAATGTGACAATTGCCACAATAAGATGTATGTGTTCGGCAAGTCACATGTCCAGGAAACTGCAGATGAGTACGGCTTGAAAGTATTGGCACAGCTGCCGCTTAATCCAAAGATTTCTGAAGCAAGCGACAGCGGAAACATAGAAGATATTGAAATGCCTGAACTGAAGGATGCAGCTGATATTATCGAAAAGATATAGCTTTTGTTCACGCAGGCTTCACAATGTTCTTTTATGATGTGCCGGTAAGGAGCATTCCATATGACAAAAATACTGGTTACAGACGACGAAGAAAAAATCCGTGAAATGATCCGCAAATATGCTGAATATGAAGGATTTCAGGTTGAAGAGGCACAGGATGGACTGATCGCAGTCCAAATGTGTGAAAAAAGCAGCTATGATCTTATAATCATGGATATCATGATGCCTAATTTAGATGGCTTTTCAGCCTGCAAGGAAATCAAAAAGACACATCCGCAGATACCTTTCATTATGCTTTCAGCACTTGGTGAAGAATATGACAAAGTGCATGGTTTTGATATCGGCGTAGATGACTATGTAGTCAAACCGTTTTCGCCTAAGGAATTGATGATGCGCATTCATGCTATTCTGAAAAGAACAGGCAAAGCACAATCCGGCAGTGAAACATTTGCCATTGACGATATGAAAATTGATTTTACTGCTAGAATCGTTACAATCAAGGATCAGCGTATCGCATTATCACCAAAAGAATATGATCTCCTTGCGTATCTGGTAAAGAACGCAGGAATAGCCTTAACAAGAGAGCAGCTTCTGCAGAATGTTTGGGGATATGACTTTTTCGGTGATGACAGAACATTGGATACACATATCAAACTGCTGCGCAGGAATCTTGGCGACTGCAGCAGATATATTGTTACTTTGAGAGGAGTCGGGTATCGCTTTGAAAAGACAGATCAGTCTGAAATGGAAAATCGGTAGATACCTGATTGTATTTGCAGCAAGCATACTGGCCCTTGTGTGGTTATTTCAGATTGTGCTTCTGCAGCCGATGTATGAGAATTACAAAACGGAAAATGTCAAACGAGTAAGCAGTCAGATTGTTTCTGCCCTTGATTCGGATAATCTCAATGAAGTTATCTATTCTGTTTCTGAACAGAATGACATGTGCGTCCGTATTTTTAACAGTGAATCCGATGTGACAGTGGGCAATCTTGGCTGTGCACTGTATAGAATGGATTCTGAATCTATCTTATATCAGGTAGGAATGGCTCAATCGAATAATAATTCCTATATGTATAAAAGCAGCAGCTACAATACAATGAACGACGGCAAGTTCACAAATATTATCTACACGAAAATTGTTTCTGGAGAAGACGGGCAGAGTGTTGTTATGGTTTATGCCGGAGTATCTCCGGTAAATGCAACAACCCAGACACTCTCTCTTCAGCTGCTTTATATTTCAATTATTATTGTGCTGGCAGTAGTTTTTCTCACTCTGCTTATCAACAGAAGAATCGCTAAGCCTCTGACTTTGATTAACAATGCAGCTAAAACACTTCCGCAGGGAAAATATGAAACTGTAAAATCGTCGTCTCAATATGAAGAAGCAAGTGAATTAGATGCTACACTTTCTGAAGCGGCAACAGGGATCAGAAAAGCAGATAAGGCTAAACGTGATTTGATTGCGAATGTTTCGCATGACCTCAGAACACCTCTGACGATGATCGGCGGCTATGGGGAAATGATGAGAGATCTGCCGAATGAAAAGAC
>CALEMD010000311.1 GCA_937902945.1 uncultured Erysipelotrichaceae bacterium
AGCTATGCTTTAGCAATTGTCTTTTCAGGATCCTCATCCAGCAGACTGATTATGCTGCGGTTGAAAACAAACCACACCGTCGGGATAACAGTAAGAGCCGTAATGAACAGTGAACCATTCACAGATCCAAGAATACCTGCCACGCAGCCGTACAGAAGACTGGATGCGGCCTGTCCCAGACTCGAAAAAGAGATCACCATTCCAAGCACTTTTCCCCTTTTCTGCTCTTCTATCGAAAGAATTAAAGATGCATTCAGCATGCTGTTGAATACAACATTGAAGAAAACAGCAAGCAGATTGATAATATTTACAGTCAGAAAACCTTTTGCAATAATCATGGCAATATTCAATATTGTAGTCAGAACCATGCAGGTGCACATGATAATTGATTTTTTATGTTTGAGTTTAACAAATGAAAGCAGACTGACCGCCGCAAATGCAGCGGCACTTTCAATGGAAAGAAACCATCCATATTCTGTTACCGTGAATCCTTTTTCCAATAGAAAAGGATACAGTATGCTGCCTAAGCCAGAGCCTAGCAGATTCAGCGTGAAAGCTGCACTCATCAGCGGAAGAAGACCTTTTCTATGGGCAACATATATAAACGCTTCCTTCATGTCCTGAACAATCATGCCTGCATTCAGTTTCTTTTTTTCAATCGATGATTTAGGAACTTGAATGAATATTTCAGAAAAAGCAGAAATAAGAAAAGATATCCCATTGATCAGTATCATTGTAGGAACACCGAACATCACTACAAGACCGCCGCTGACAGCTTTCGCTATCATCTGTACAAGGGAATTGCTTCCCTCAACAAAACACTGCCCTGCTAAAAGATCCTGCGGTTTCAGTATCAAAGACACTACTGTCGCAGCGGCTGGAGAAAAGAATACATTGCAGAAACCTGCCAAAGCCGCAACCGCAAGAACCATCCAGACTTCCATCTTCCCATTTATCGCAAGAATACCCAGAATGATCATTGCTATGCCGCGCAGTGCATCGGTGATAACAATAATATTGCGTCTGTTCTTTCGATCAGCTATGGCTCCGCAAAGCGGTGAAAAGAAGCCGGCAATGAAAAGACTGATGGAGCTCATCAGCCCCAGATCGGAAGAGCGTCGTGTAGGGAAAGAGTGTAGAT
>CALEMD010000312.1 GCA_937902945.1 uncultured Erysipelotrichaceae bacterium
AGAAAGAAATTGATTTTGTTGCGTGCCGCGGAGATGAGAAAATATATATCCAGGTCAGCGATGATATCTCGAAAAAAGACACTTTTGAACGAGAATATTCTCCTCTTTTAGCAATCAAAGATGCCTATCCTAAGATGATCATTGCTAGAACAGGGCATGAACAATACGATTTCAACGGCATCATTATCAATGACCTCCCGCAATGGCTGATGGCAGAGACAGAATAACTGCTAAATAAATTGGCAGTAAAAATAAATGAATATGAAATATTGATCGTGTCAAATTTGGCACGGTCTTTTGTTATGCAAGAAATGAATAGTGTCTGAATAACAAAATATGAATCGATGAACAGGAAATATTTAGATAAGAAAGGAATTGGAATGGAGATTATGTTTTTAGAAAACTGTTTTGTTGAGTACGGAAAAGAGTGAGGGGGTTAACATTTTATGGATTTTGGAAAAATATTTGATGAAACGATGCGGAAGGTCCTGTGGTTCGTTGGACGATTTGCATTGCAGATACTGGACTTTGCTTATCAGACACTTCTGAGCATCTTCAAGCTGAATGTAGGAGATTTCCCATTTATCTGGGATTGGTTCAAGGGAATATCGATACTCCTGTTCTTCTTTGTCCTGATCAGGCTGTGCCTGATGTACTTCAAGACATTCTATGATGATGAAGAAGTCGAGAGATTGAGCGGTATCGGGATACTGCGGAGGCTCATGACGATATCGATCATCATGGTCATGATCCCAGTCATCGTTCCTGGTCTCAGCAGCATCTCCAGCGGCCTGAGTGAAAAGTTCCCTGCGATCGTTGGCGAGTCAGATGACAAGCCGTCATCCATCCTGATCACTTCAGGGATGGCAGATTTTGGCGATCTGAATTCGGATCCGCCGGAGATCAAGCTCGATGAAGAACAGACACTGATCGATGTGATCACTATTGATTCGATCAATGATAAAGATGGAGATACATATAAATACTTCCCGAATACAGAGAACATTGCCCTTGTATTAGTTCTTGGGGTGGTGTGCTGTTATTGCTATGTATTTGTATGCATCCAGGTCGCACAGCGTATCGTAGGCATGCTGCTGAAGATATTGCTGGCACCTTATGCACTGTCAGGACTTGTAGACGCAAAAGATAATTCCACGAGCATCTGGTTCCGGATGACGATGTCTGATTTCATTGTCAACTTCTTCCAGATGGCAATGATCTGGCTGTCAATGGTCGCAGCAGTTGCGGCACCTTTAACAGGATTATCAAAAGGACTGTTCTTCATTGGAGCAGTATTTGCCATCATGCATAGTCCGGCAGGGATCTCACAGCTGCTCGGTGCAGATGTCGGTGCCTCTGAATCCTTCAACCAGATCCAGACGGGCATGGCATTCATGGGAGCATCCCAGATGGCTATGCATGTTCTTGGCGGAGCGGCATCCTATGGTGCTGCTGTTGGCACATATGGAACCGGCAGGCTGCTTGGTGGCCGTACTTTGAATCCTTCAAGAGCAGTCTCTGCGATCATGGGCGGCGGTGGCAGCAATACTGGCAGTTCAGGATCTGCAGGCGGCGGTATCGATCTATTCGGGGGCTCTGGAGGGGCAGGAATGCCCAGCTATGGTGATTCACCAACTGCAAATCAATTGAAGGCTGCCAGCGTCCTGGGCGTGCCTGGTGCAGCGGCTATGTCGAAGGATGAACTGTCGCAGGCATTGGAAACAGCTGGAGCAGATCAGTCATTCTATAACAGCAGCAGTCAAGGTGACGGAGGCTCGTCCCTCGGGGATGTTTCATCCCAATATGGTGACAGTGGTGTCGCTTCTTATGTCAATCAGCGTGGGATCCTCGGTTATTCGGATGGCGGACTGCTTCGGAACGGTTCTTTCTTTGCAGGGAACACACAACCAGGAGCACTTGGACAGATGGGCCGCAATCTTGCTGCACATATGTATACCAGAGCTGCAGAACGGATCTATGCACCGAACAGTGTACGGATGGCAAATGCACGTGATAACAGATTCGCGACCGGCCTGACCCATCTGCAGCAGAGCACACTGAGTGCTTTCAACACCCGCAGCATCAGACCTACAAATAACACATATACAGGAGGAAGCAGTCAATCATGATGACATTCAATTGTCCAAAGAATTTCAAACAGGGAAGGCTCATTGCCAACAGGTTCCGCTGGATCGATCTGATCATTGCGGCGATCGGAATCACATTCTCATTGATCGCGATCATGACATACATCAGTGCATTCCATGGACGCAGTGCATATATCATCTGTGCACTGCTGATTCCAGGAGTGCTGACCGTCGTACTGATCAGTCCTGCCGGCATCTATCATAATGTGCTTGAGTTTTTGATCGTGATGGCCAGCTATCTGCGTTCAGAGAAATATTACATACCAGGAGGGATCTATAAGAATGATTCAGAGGAACCGTCGACCGATGACGAGGAGTGACAGAAAAGCGAAAAGGGAATGGAAGCGTGGGACAAGGCAGGCAAAGATCCTGCTCCGCAGGGCAAGACGCACTCTGGACTGGCTTGATGTCACCGACATCCAGGATGACTGCATTGTTGTAGGAAGCAGCAGGAGGCCGATCAAGGTAAAGGGCATCAAGCTGGTGCCGCACAATATCTTCATCGATGATCCGGCAGATCAGAGCAGCATGGTCGAGAAATTGACTGCATGCCTGAACCACTGTCCGGATCATCTTTATTTTGGATTTGTACTGAATCCAGTCGATCTGCGTATCCATATCGATGGACTGATCACTGAAGAGCAGTGTGAGACTGATCAGCGGTTCCAGCAGATGATCAAGGACGATGTACAGAAGGCAGAGGATTTTGAAAGATCACAGAAAGAACTGGAGTTCTTTGTCATGATCCGTGACACCAATGATGAACATATGGCAAAGAGGCTGACAGATCTCTATATCCATTTCCAGTCTGCAGGCCTGCAGCCGATGATGCTCGGGAAACGTGATTACTATGATTACCTTTCCTATCTGTTCGAGAATCCATTGGTCACAGATATTCTGTTCCGCCGTGGTTACTTCAGTGTCCTGAATGAGAAATATGAGTGGGACCCGCAGGCACAGATGGAACATATCATGCAGATCAGGGACAATCTGACACTAGGCCCGGATGCACCGATGAACATCCGGCCGCAGAACAATATGATCCTGCGGTCTGAGATCGCACCGAGCAACCTGTATATCCGTGAGAACAAGATGTATCTCAGCAATAAGCAGGTGACGGTCCTGACAGTCCAGCAGCTCCCGCAGAATTACGCACTTGGATTATTGAGCGATATCCTGGCCTGTCACTATATCAAGATGTTCGTCAAGACAGAGCATCTGAAGTTCGACTTTGCATCCATGATCCGTAAAGAATACCGGGAGAAGAAAGATGACTATATGCGGACAACAGATCCATCCTTCAAATCCACATTGGAGGCAGCACTCTCATCTCTTCAGAGTTACATCAATGAAGTGACTACAAGACATGATATGACACATAATGTGACACTGGTCTTTGCAGTCTATGCTGATGATGCTGATCAGCTGGAGACACGGGCAAAGGACCTGCAGAGACAGCTGAGCACTTCAGGATGTATCGTGAACCGGCCATTGTGGATCCAGGAACAGGTGTTCAAGACAGTGACACCATTATGGACCCGTGTGGATCTTCCAAGGATCATCCAGGAAAATTTGGGATTCCTGCTGCCATCGTATGGTGTTGCAGGGCTGTGGCCATTTGTCTATGACACACTGCGGGATCCAAGAGGATTCCTCATGGCACATGAGCTGGAGAATGGCGGTGCTATCTTATTCGATCCATTCTATTATCTGAACAATCCCGACCAAGCCAAGCTCGGCCAGCGTGCCAATGGCAATATCATTGTTGTTGGCAAATCTGGTTCCGGAAAGACAACGACAATGAATCTGTTCATTCGGCATTTCATCCGGACAAAGACAAAGGTGGTCTGGATCGATCCGGAGAACCGCAGCTATACGATGACGAAAAAATACAATGGGACTTATATCGAATGGGGCATCCGCGGCAATATCATCAACATCTTTGATCTCAAGCCGATCAGTGGCGAGGAAGATGATGTGGAATCTGAGAAAAAGAAATGGGATACAGAGGCTGCTATATTCAATGTCATTGACGATGTGAATACAGTGCTGGAATACTTGTTCCCGAAGATGGACGAGAGGGTCTATTCATTGACTGGTGATATCGTATTTGCCGCATATGCAAAAGTCGGTATCAAAAAAGAGAATGGTGCATACCCGCCATTCAAAGGGATGGCCTATGAGCAGATGCCTACATTCAGCACATTCATAGAATGCCTGCAGGAACGGATCGATGAGCTGCAGGGCAGGGCAGGTGTAACAGATGAACTGATGCTGCTGAACAACCTGTCCATCAATATGAACCGTATCAAGAATGAATGGTCCATCTATTTCAATGGATATACGACAGTCAATATCCCTGAGAACGGCAGACAGATGATCAGCTTTGCGACAAAGAAGCTGCAGACGATGCAGGAGAACCTTTCCATGGCACTGTCCTATATCATGTTCACATATGCATGGGCGACCTGCCTGGATGAAAAGGAACGTTCTGCATTTGTCATCGATGAAGCACATCAGCTGATCCTCAAGGGCAAGACTGCAGGCCTGGTATCCCAGTTCTTCCGCAGATCCAGAAAATATCATAATTCCATGGTCATCGGGACACAGGAACCAAGGGACTTTGCAGATCCAAGTGTACTTACTGACGGCAAGGCAATCTTCAATAATTCAGACTACAAGATTGTCATGGGTCTCCGAAAGGATGCATGCGAGGATATGATGCAGCTGGAACGGATCAACCCGACAGAAGCAGATCTCATCATGGGATTTGAGCGTGGGATGGCACTGTTCATCTGCGGGGACCGCCGTATACCAGTCATGATGGAAGTCACACCGAATGAACTGAGGGAGATGGACTCTGGGAATGAACAGCGGTAATAAGACCAGGAAGTTCATCATTCCGATCATCATTGGAGCCTGTACTTTCACTCTGTTCATTGTGACGATATTCTCGACGGTCTATTACATAGCATCGCCAGTGATCAACGTGGTCAATGCGATCAGTGATTTCTTTTCTTCATTGAATGTATCAACGACAGATACCGGTACTGCGATAGATGAGGCATTGAAAGTGTGGCAGAACAATGATGGGCTGGAGCTGGAGACACATTATTCTCCTAGCTGCAGCTCATTTTATCTTGCCGAGGCTGTGTCGTTTTACTATTACGAAGAGACAGGGAAATCAATCGTACAGGATGGAAACTGGGATACTTATCTGAACTGCTTTTCTGCAACAGATCCGGTAACGATCTATGACCTGATGAGGGTCCAGTACGGTTATGAGCCTGATGGAGATACAAAGGACAATATCGGCAAGCTGGGAGACAAGTTGCTGACTGCCGGCATCATCCGCAGGAGCTCAGGAGATCTGAAATCTTTTGGCTTTGAAGGGACGACAGGCTGCACTGCAGCTGAGAACACAATGATCCTGACAACGGATCCAATGAATGATTTCATCTGGCAGCAGGCCTATGCGATCGGCGGAGGCAATCCATTCTACTATGCCGCAAGGGCAGGGCTATGGGACCCGAGGCAGTGCACTACATTTGCCTGGTACCGGTTCTACCAGTATTACGGCTATGACAGCGGAGCACGTGGATCTGGATATATCGATGCAGAACAGGTGGTGGCCGCTCATCCGGATAAGTTCGTCCTAAGCAGCGACCCGGCACCCGGATCCATCGTGTCCTTTCCAAGGACCTATGGTGAAGATGGCCATGTTGGATTCATAGAGAGGGTTGAAGGAACAACTGTCTGGCTGTCCGATGGCAACTGGGGAGTTGGAAACATCCGTCTGAACAAGAAGACATCGGTACAGGAAATGAATGCTTTATATTGCCAGAACGGAGAAAGGATCGAATATGCAGTGCCAAAGAAATAGTTCACAAAATAGATTCGCCATTTGGCAGGGACTGCAGGCAGGTGACAAATATGGAAACAAAAATAGGAACAATAGACAATATCGAATGCAGACCTGTAACAGATATTCGGGGGCTCATCCTGAGGAACTCCGCTGTTACAGGTGACTGTTTCATTGTGATGATCTACCGGTTCGGAGCAGTGATCTACTATGGTGAATTTGATGAATTCGATTCAGCATTGAAGAATTACAGAACTATGATGGATCTGGCAATGAATGAACTGAAGATGGCAATCAACTAGAAATCGAATAGATAATATTATTAAGCAGGATAAGGGGAACTGTCTACACTCCGTGTATACATTTCCCTGGTGAACAATCGAGCAATGCTCGATTTTGGCTGAATAGAGCAGATTCCCTGCTTGCATGATTGTCTACATCACAAAAAAAAGCCGTAAACGAAAGTCTACAGATGTAAACGCATTTGTATACAGTGCGGGATGAAACATCCCGCTGGAAAGAAGGAGAATATGAACGGAGAAAAAATAGAACGGATCGATAACACAACAACACAGCTGCTTGCAAAAGTGAATGCATTGACTGAGAGCAACAAGACGATGGTAGAGTTCTGCGAGAAGATGGATAGAGACCTGAAGGCAGAAAGACTGATGAACAGGATGTGCTTCAGCCTGCTCTTCCGGGTAGGCAATCTGCCAGAGGATAGAAAAACATTGGATGCAATTCTGAAGAAGAAAACAATTTTTGATTCGGTCTTAGAGGATGTAACTAACCAAATGTTTTATAACGGACATACACCGCATTACGGAGAATGACCGACAGCTGATTCACCGACGCCGGTAAATCCGTCATCGGTGGATATACAGAAATAGAACTATTCTGGGGTGAGACACCCCGTAGGAGGAAAAATATGAGCAATGTATTGTCAGTCAGGATTGATGACCCTACTCAGAAGATGCTGGAAGCTCTGGAGACGCAGATTGTTACAGCTGAGGGAGATACAACATCCAAGCCAAAGCGTGCTGAGATCATCAGCCAGTGCATCAGGGAACACTATGAGCGGAGTATAGAGAACAAGACAGCTGATGCCTATGCAGACATCATAGCTGCCAGGATCAAAGAGACATTGGATCCATATATTAAACAAGCATTAGAAACTGTACAGAAGATCATGGACCAAAGCGATTCCATGGATGAAGATCTGAAAGCAGAGAGATTGATGACAAGGATGTGCTTCAATCTGCTGTTCCGGAGCGATGAACTTCCAGAAGACGCGAAGCTGTTAAGAAAGGTATTGATGCAGCACACTGTATTCGATGATGTCCTGGAAGAAGCCGCAACAGGTAAGATCAAATACAATTCAGTCATCATGGAACTTGATCCGCATGAACCAGTGTTCTCATTCAAGGACCTGGAGTGATCGATAGAGCGGGATGTCCCATCCCGCAGGAGAAGAAAAGACAATGAACAATGTATTATCAGTCAGGATAGATACTAAGACTTTGCAGATGCTGGAAGAGATAGAGGCAAAGGCCGCAGCTCAGGATGATATGATGGGGCCAATCCCAGTCAAACGTGCTGATATCATCACTAGGTGCATTCGGGAATACTATGCCAAAGTGATTGACAGTTCTGCATCAGATGCCTATATGGACTTAATAGAGACGACACTTAAAGCCGTTATTGAACCATATTACAGTACACAGACAGCTGCAATAAAGAGATTGATCAAGGAAGAAAAGAAACTATCGGAGGAACAGCACATATCAATGCTTATTGATCGGATGTGCTTTGATGTCCAGTTCAAAGCTGGAAACCTAACAACAGATAAAGACCGTTTGCGTAAGTTATTCTCAACAGATACTCCATATGGTGAAGTACTCACAGAGATGGCAGAAAAGAGACTGACAGAAGAAGATGAGAAAAAAGATGAAAAAGAGGCTGAACAGACTGACAAAACAGAACCGCAGAGTGATTACTTTAATACAAATATGAGCGGCATTCTAGGTGGCAGTACATGGCCTAAACAAGGAAAACTAGGACATTAAAAAAGGAACCTAGTCAGTAGTGACTGGGTTCCAAATTGATTTATTGTTGTATCTTCAATGATTATTTAGATTTTATTTCATATGATGCTGATTTATAACAAGTCATAGTGGCACTTGTATCATCATTTGAATATTGAACTACTTCTACCTTATGTGTTCCGACATTCAGAGCATCCTTTTTTACTGTAATTGAACCTTGTGAATTTGCAATCTGTTCTTTGTCATTAAGCACACCATCAACATATATGTAGGAAAGCGAACCGCCATTCAGGTCTTTGCCTACATATCCAATTTGATACATACTTGTTTTTGAGTCGATGTATACTACTGGGACATTCCCATTTTCAGAAGTTCCACTAGGAGTTGTTATATAAAATGTTCCTGCACCCATCTCTGAGTAATTGACATCAGCAAGATCTTTTTTTACTGTTTCTGTGGTTGATGAAGCAGTGGCTGTGTTTGAATCTGCTTTTTTAAGCTCAACTGTTGTTGTCACTCCAAGCATTGATGCTTTGAAACTGATAATGCCAGATTCATAGGTGAAGTCTTTGGTATCGTCCTGCGAAGCAAACATGGATTTACTCATTTTAGTTTTATCTGCAGTTGAAGTCCAAGTGTATGGCTCATCATTGTTTGTAGGAGCGGTATACGATCCTGACCAATATAACGAAGTGGTTTTACCATTTTCAATAACCCATGAAATTTCTATAGTGTCTTTAGTAATTGTTGCTTCTGAATAATTACCGGCATCTGTCGGATCTGCTTTCCATGTTCCTGTGAGATCAGGAGCTGGAGTAGGTGTTGGTGCTGCACTTGTGGCGGTTGCAGTACTTGAAGAGCTACAGCCACCTAAAAGGAACATAGTTACTACAGTCAATGCTATTATGGATTTTTTCATATTTTCCCCCAATTTTCATCCACTTAAAGATTATCATATATAAAATTCCTATGTTGATAATATTCACAGTTACTCAATTATTAAATAACGTCAGTATATTGTGGATTCGAATTAAATATCGTATGAATTGGAATACTTACTTTTTTTGTTGTTTGTAACAATATTTGCTGGAATCAAGACTAGTTGCTGCAATTTCAAAGGGTGTGCGGTATAATTGTTGCAGTAGTTAATTGACTGTTAATGCACAAATAGAAGAAATTGAGGAGAATCTATGTATTTTAAAATGGGAGAGTTGTTCTGCGGTCCAGGTGGTTTAGCATGCGGTGCATTAAGATCACATAGTGATGATGGTAAATATGGAATAAAACATGCCTGGGCAAATGATTATGATGCAGATACATGCGAAACATATCGAAAGAATATCTGCCCGAAGAATCCTGATTCAGTTTACTGTGGAGATGTGCGTAAGCTTGATATCAAAGGGTTGGGGGAAATTGATGCTTTTGCATATGGTTTCCCATGTAATTCTTTCAGCGGTGTAGGCGAACATAAGGGAATTGCAAATGAGAAATTTGGTCAGCTGTACTGGTATGGAGTTGAGGTGCTCAGGCAGTATAAGCCGAAGTGGTTCATCGCAGAAAATGTATCTGGCATCAGAAGTGCTGGATCAAATGATTTCCAGGTTATTTTGAAAGACTTGAGAGAATCCGGCTATAAATTAGTCGTAAACCTATACAAAGCAGAAGAATATGGAGTGCCGCAGACTCGTCACAGAGTAATCATTGTTGGCATCCGTAATGATCTGAAGACAGAATTTCATGTACCAGATCCAGCTCAATATAAGGATTGCGATATATCTGCCTGGACAGCATTGGCAAGAATTCCAGCTGATGCACCAAATAACGAAATAAGAAAACTGTCAGATACGGTAGTTCGCAGATTATCCTATATCAAACCAGGTCAAAATGTATGGCAGGCAGAAGATTCAATGCCAGAGGAACTGAGAATTAAAACTAAAACGAAGATATCCCAAATTTATAGAAAATTAGATCCAAATAAGCCTTCATATACGATTACAGCAGCAGGTGGTGGTGGAACATTTGGATATTATTGGGATAACCGCGAATTGACCAACAGAGAACGTGCACGTATTCAGACATTTCCAGATGATTATGAGTTTGTTGGTGATTACAGCAGCGTTAGAAAGCAGATTGGCATGGCAGTTCCATGCAGATTATCTGAAATTGTTACTACAGCTGTACTGAACAGCTTTGCAGGCATTGAATATCCTTGGGTTGAACCGAATCTATCTGAATAAAAAGAGGTGTTGCATATGCTGAATTACTGGTGGGTCACACGTCCTAAGCGTAAGCTGGACAGCATTCCAGAAGTGCTGGCCGCTTTTGCTGATGTTTCATTGAATCAGGAATGGAATGGTCAGACCAACACACAGCTGGCATATGAAGATGCTTTGGAAGCCGCAGGATTGAAGAGAGTAGGAATGCGGCGTGATCAATCTGGATCAGGAGGCAGAACTTACGGTGCCTGGCTGGAGTCTCTTGGACTGATTTTCAAACAAAAATCCAGCGGAAATATAAAATTAACACTTGCTGGAGAGGCAATTATTGATGGTGATTCACCTGTTCAGATACTAAAAGAACAGGTTTTGAAGTATCAATATCCATCAGCATTCTCTATAAGCAGGGGTGTACAGGTAAATGCTAGATTTAAGATCAGACCATTCAGATTTTTGTTGAAGTTGCTGAATGATGATCGAATTGGCTACTTGACACAGGACGAGATTGCTAAAGTGGTAATAGTAAATGCCGAGAATGAAACTGACAAGTGCTATGAAATGGTGGTCAATCGAATCCTGGATTTTAGAGAGAATGGAGACAATTCTCTGGATTCGGATTTTTTAGATAAATATAAGCCGTCTAAAGGAGATGTTAATCCTGATCATCCATACAGCCATCTGCAGGATATAGCTAATACGATGGAAAATTGGATTGAATATACGCAGCTTACGAAGCGTGATGATGAACGTCATTTAGTTATATTGGACGAGAAAAAGGAAGAGATTGCTCAGATTCTTTCAAATAATCCTCCATTTATAGACCGCCCAGATGATCACGAATTCTTTCAAAGAAAGTATGGTCTGGATCCAAAGCACAAGAAAGATACACGAAATCTAGAACAGACAAAGACTATAACTGCAAAGGTGATTGCTGAGCAGAAGATCAAGCAGGCATATATCCGAGCTTCTATAACAAAGCCAATCACGGGAATCACACCAGAATTGATTGCTGAAATAACAGAAGAAACTGGTATAGAAAATGCTTTGGTTGAGAGTACTTTATATAAAACATATCCGCATGGATCAATAGGGAGTTTTTTAGCATCTTATTTTGAAATGGCATTCAAAGGTACCGAAGAAGCTGTAGATTTTGAGAAGGCAACAACTGAATTGTTTGAAAGTGTATTTAAGTACAGGGCAATACATCTAGGTCAGACAGGCAGTAAATCAGCACCTGATATACTGCTGATCTCTGATCAGGAACGTTATCAGTCGATTATAGATAACAAGGCATACAGTGCCTACAGCATTACTGGAGACCATCACAACAGGATGGTGCATAACTATATTGAGAAAATTGGAACATACAGTGTCAGTGATTATCCTGTGGGTTATTTTTCCTATATTGCTGGAGGATTTGGAAGGCAAATAAATCATCAAATTCAAGACGAAGTAAGTGAGTCTATGGTTCACGGATCTGGTATAACGGTAACTAACTTTATCCGGATGATTGAAAACCAAACAAATGGCAGTAAGGTGTACTCACATAAAGAACTGCTTACAATTTTTGGCATGGATCGGCAGGTCTTGTTAGGGGATTTATAGTATATGGACGATCTTACAACAGAGCAGCGGCATGTAAATATGTCTCATATTCAGTCAAAAAACACCAAACCAGAAATGATTGTTCGTAAGTATCTGTTCTCTAAGGGCTTCCGTTATAGGGTTAATGACAAAAGATATCCAGGGCATCCTGATATCGTACTTCCAAAGTATAAGACGGTAATATTTATTAATGGATGCTTTTGGCATCAGCATCCTAATTGTAAATATGCAAGTATCCCGAAAACTAATAAAGAATACTGGATACCAAAATTACAAAAAAATGTCGAAAGAGATAAATTGAATTATAAAAAATTGTCTAAACTTGGCTGGAATGTGATTGTTATTTGGGAATGTGAGCTCAAAAAAATGGATAATATTAAAGTTTTACAACAAACGCTGTATAAAATATGTGGGAAATAAAACCACATATTTTTATTTCTTTATTCAAGAATATAATAAATATTAGTAATATATGATAAATATTTGACATTTATACGAAAAAAAGCCATTATATATCTGTAATATATAAGAAATGGAGAGGAATATGGCAGAAGAGAATAAGAGAGAAAAATTTGTAAGATTAGCTGAAAATCGTACGAATCGCATTATTGATCAAATAGAACTTCTTGGCAATCTTAGTAACACAAGTGCATATGAATATTCCAAGAAAAGATATTCAAAGCAGAATTCTAAAGAATCAAGAAAATTCACGTTTGGTGAATAAATATTTATAGAAAAGGGGGACTAAACAATGGCAGTAACTAAAGAAGTAACACAAGCACAAGATTTTGGGGGCAATGTAGATTGGATTATGGATGCTTATGAATCTAGAGGAGCTTCATTTCCTGCTGGATTTCAAAAAGATTCAATTCAAAACGCTGCTGGTGCACGAATTAGTGATAGTTGGGATAATTGGCGATATGATTTGAAAATTGAAACAGTTAATAATAGAAAACTATTAATTGTTGAAGACAGTGGAGCAACTGGATTAACAGGTCCAAATTTAAATCAAGATAAAATTCAAGAACTTATTGATTCTAAAGAATTAAATGATAAGCCTGAATGGCGGTTAGCGAGATTTTCTTCTAGAAATGTCAGCGGTGGAAATATCTACGGAGCTGGTAAATTTGGAGTTGGAAAGACTGTGTACTCTGCTGCTTCGGAGTCATATTCTTATTGGTTTGAGTCAGTTAGGTGCAATGACCATGATTATGTTGCCAACTACAATAAACGTGGGAAAATAAATTATGAAGCTTGGGAAGGTGAAGAAGCAAAGAATAAAATAATTGAAGAAACCGGATTACAACCAAAAACAACAACAGGAACTAGAATAATTATATTGGATCCAAATGCGGAACTATTACAGAGTATTGAAAATCATGAAATAGAAAAGTTTATTCAGGAATCCTGGTGGATTAGTTTACCGAAAATGGTTGGGAATTCCGGCATTTATGTGAATAATAAGAAAATTGAACTTCCAATTTTGGCTATGGATGAACATAGCTTTGAACTATCAACCCCCCAAAAGGTCGAGGATGGCCGGGTAGTAAAGCATTTTAGTCTTCATATTGCAAAGAACGAAAACAGCATTCCATGGAAAGGTATTGCATTCTTTCGCGTTGGAATGAAAATCGGTGAAATAACAGTAGACGAAATTCCATCAAAGATGCGGAATCGTGTATATGGTTATGTTGAAGTTGATAAACCGTGGGAAACCGAACTTTCAGAAATTGAAGATCCATTTCATTATGGACTTCAGCCAAGGAAGACATCCGCTCCAACTTTCAAAGCTTTAAAAGGATTTGTATCGCAAGCGACCGAGGAAAAGCTTAAGGAGTGGGGGTATATAAAAGATTCGCAAGCAACAACAAAACGTATTAATGATATGATTCAAAAAGTTAGTGAAAAAGCATTTTCAATAGCTGAAACGCTGGGTTTTGATGACCTTGGAAAAGGTGAACGAAAGAAAATAATAGATGTTAGATGGAAAGAAATTGAGTATCCAAATGATTCTTCTCGAGAGGTTACTATAGGTGATATTTTTAAAGCAAAATTCAGGATTAATAATAATTCAGCAATAGATCGCAAGATTCATTATTCGATTACTTTGATATCTGAAAATAATGATGTTAAAGAAATAACATCAGATGATTTTACGGTTCAGTCCAAATCATATATTGATACACCATTCAATTTTGAATTTAATAAAGATAATGCTTTCAGATATGAAAAAAATTCCATATGCCTTACTGTCAGTTCTTCTGGTCTAAAGGATATCAAAAAAGTCTTAGATACCTATTTTGATACAAAGGAACCTGAAAATCACATGGATGGTGTGTCATTAGCTTTAAGCATCGATTATCCAAATACAGCAACAAAAAGAATAAATACAGGAGAAAAACTTTCTAACATTGTATATACAATATATAATCATAGGGCACAACAACTCGATTATAGATTGAGTGTATCAATAAAACTGCCACCAAAAAAAGGAAAAAAAGGTAGTCCAGTTACTATAAAATCTATAGGAACAAAGGATGGAACAGTCGGTGCTGAAGATCAGAATGACATTGTAATCGATGATATTATTTTTGATCAAGAGTATGAGCAGTATTTAAAGCATGGTGAATTATTACTTTGTGCAAAAGTTGTATCTACAAATGGTGATCATGGATTTGCAAAGGGCGAACGTATTTGCCCATATGACATTGTTTTATATTTCAATGTTGATGAAAAAAGCGGTCTGAATAATTCTTTCACACCTTTATCTGAAAATCGTCCTGAAATTCATAATAGATCCTGGGCAAAATTAGTAGGAAATTCAAGAGAAATAGTAATTAACACCGGGCATCCAGCATTTAAGAGAATTCAAGATGACGACGATTTACTAGAAGATTACTTAAGCCAAGAAATTTTACGACAATTTGTCTTGTTGTATTTAAAAAATGGGAATTTCAAAATGTTCACTATTGACCCGGAAAAGGATTCTCCCGAACAGATAGTTGGAAATGTATTATCGAAAATGGAAGATGCATATTATCAGAGCTTTCAGGAGATGGAATCATGACTTTCTATGTTAGAAAAAATCAAAATGGAGAAATCCAATATCATGGATTTCAAACTGAAAAACAGCAGCAACAAGCAGATGAATTTTTGAAAATGATTGAGAAGCAATTTCCTGAAAAGACAAAAGAATATGCAGAAGCATATTCTGATGGAAGTTCTATGTATTACTACAAGATGGGAAGTTGGTTAAGAAAGCTTGTGAATGAGTTTGGAATTCTTAATCGCGACTATTCGTATTTATTCAATGAAATTATTGAGTTTGCACCAGATAAAGAAAGGTTAAGAAAAACAAATGATAATAGAAATCCATATTTTCAGGCTTTTAATTTTTCTGAATTAAAAGAAGCGGCAGTTAATAAGCTAACATGGCATGACTGGCAATCACTTCTTGAAAGACCGGACGTTATTGGGGAAAAACGAATTTTTAAATGGATTGAAGAATATGACATTAAAGAAGCAAAAGGGAAAAATTGGCGTAGCCTTTTAAAAATGATGCATGCATATTTACTAAAGATAGATACATCTTTATTTTCAGACCAAGAAATGTTTAACACTTTCAATTCATTTGTTGATTGTATTCAGGTTTGGAATAAAGAATTCAAAATATTCAAAAGAAGTAATTTGAAAAGTGCAAAAGTAAAAGATAAAAAATCAGAATCAAAATGGCAGCAAAAATATTTTTTGAAATATTTACAGATTTATGAGACAGGTGCGACTATAAGTAAAGAAGAATCTGCTAAAATCGCACAGACGATACTACATAGTAAAGCATCATGATTATTGGAGAACGATATGAATAGAAATACATGTTTTGACACAATTAGTAAGTATTGCTATGGTACATCTTTTAATGTTGTAAAAAGCGATAAGGATTTAGGACTGATCTATATAGTTAAGAAAGGTGATGAAAAAAATAGACTTATTCAGATATATTTTAGACCAGGTAAAGAAAGTATACTAATCACAACAGAGGTCGAAAAATTAATCAGAGAGAAAATGGATATAGTCTTTAAAAGCGTAATGCTGGGGAAAAGATATAATTATGAAAAGGTATCAGACTCCTTTATCTTGAAGGTATGCAATACATATATATCAAATAGCACGTGCTAAAAGGCGAAAGGATTAAGTGAATGGTTAATAAATGGGAGACTGTTGAATTACAAGTTGAAAATGCATATGCAAGAGTTACTTGGTCTCATAAAATTCAAGAAAAACAAGCCGATATCTATCAAAGAGAATATAAATTATTAAGAATTACTGATATTGCTGCTTCTGCAATGACTGCTGCAGGTATCATGACTGTTTTATTCGTTGATCAAACATGGATAAAACTTGTTTCGGCGATTGTATCTTTTGCATCGGTATTTATTAGTTTATATTTGAATTATTTTGATTTATCAAAATTGACCAAGCTACATAAGGAAACTGCAAATCAATTGCTTGCAATTCGAAACAAAATTGAGATATTATTGACGGAAATTCGAATTGAAAATAGATCATCTCAAGAAATTATAGATGATTATAAAAAAACAATTGAGACACTTAACGATATTTATAAAAATGCCCCTCAAACTACAGACAAAGCAGAAAAATTAGCAAGGAATGCTCTGAATGAAAAAAGAGATAATTCTTTCTCGGAAGATGAATTAAATACAATTTTGCCAGGAGGCTTAAAAAGGTCAAAAAATGAGCTTGATGGATGATTTCAAAAAGTTTTGTGAGGAAATAAGCTTATCAAATTATTCCGACATGCAAACCTCAGTTGGCGAAATTGCGAAGAAATTGAATAAGAGGTATTACGAGGCTGATTCTGATAGTGAATCACATATCTACATTGTTGGATCTGTCGGAAGAAAAACAGCAATAAATAAAACGAGTGATCTCGACGTAATTTTTGATTTACCTAATGACGTATTTACACGCTTTAATAGTTATGCTGACCATGGTCAATCTAAATTGCTACAGGAAGTGAAAGATGTTCTCAAAGAACGGTATCCAAGAACTGATATACGTGGAGATGGTCAAGTTGTTGTTATAGATTTTTCGAGTTATACAGTTGAATTAGTGCCTTCATTTAAACAAACGGATGGTAGGTTTAAATATCCAGATACTAATGAAGGAGGAAGCTGGAAATTTACTGATCCCCTGGCGGAACAGAGAGAAGCAAAAAATACAGAAGTAAAGTCTTTTTATAACTTTTTTAATTTCTGTAAAATGGTTCGTATATGGAAAAAGTGCTCTGGAGCAGTTATGGGTGGCTTGTTAATTGACACTTTATGCTACCAATGCTTTGGAGATAATGATAATTATTTTTTGAAGGGATATTCGGATTATTACGAAATTCTGGTTGAACTGTTTAAATATTTTAAGGAATTGAATAAAGACCAAGTATATTGGAATGCATTAGGAAGCAATCAACAAGTAGTTAATCAGGATGGCGGATCCTTTATAGATTGTGCTAAAGACACATATGATATTTTAAATGAAGCAGAATCCGAAGATGATAAGTATTCTGCACTAAAAAATGTATTCGGAAGCACCTTTGCAACTGATTATATTCCCAAAAGTGATTCTGCTAGGCAAGAAGAGTTTATTGATCAAAAATTTGCAGTGGATTTAAAGTTTAAATTGAAAATTGATTGTACAGTATCGCAAAAGGGATTTAGAACGTTTAATTTAAGAGAAGCTCTTCGACAGCCTTATTACAAATTAAAACATGACAAAACATTAACGTTCACTATAACTTCTTGCGATGTTCCGATACCTTATAATATATATTGGAAAATTAGAAATGTTGGAGATGAAGCAAGTAGACGTGAAATGATTCGAGGTAAAATATTTAGAAATAATACTGGAACACAAGTAGAACATTCAATATTTAAAGGACCACATTACGTAGAATGTTATATTGTTAAAAATGATATATGTGTTGCTAGAGATAGGATCAATGTTCCGATTGACTTATACTAAATATATTGTTGTAACAGTCATTTTGTTATCAACATCAGAAATTGATTCATAAAATGAAATAATGGAAATATTGTTATTATTGCATTTGATTTTTGGGACACTTGTAGGGACGTTTTTGAAAAAATTCGTAACCGTTGATAGGAATATATTGAATTTTATCTTTATAGATATTCCTAAACAAAGCCATAAATGCTCTATAAAATACTGCATAGTATTGGATTACGTAACCTGTTTGTCGGTACGAATGTGCCTTGGCTTGGCGTGGGCTTATTGGCAGCCTGCCTGCCTTGGCTAGTTATGACTGGAATGCACATGGCGTTGGCTCCTTTCATGGCTTCCAATATTGCGGATATCGGTTATGATGCTGTTATTCGTCCTGCCTTCCTTCTGCACAATATGGCAGAAGGTGGTGCTTGCATCGGCGTTGGTCTGAAAGCAAAAGATCCTGAATTTAAATCACAGGCTTTCACGATTGGATTTGGAGCAATTGTAGCAGGTGTATCGGAACCGGCAATCTATGGTGTGAACCTAAAGTTAAAGAAGCCAATGTTTGGAGTTATGGCCGGTGGTGCTGCTGGAGGCATTGTAGCTGGCATTCTTGGTGCAAAAGCATATGTCATGGGTTATTCAACCATTATGGCTCTGCCAATCTTCGTTGATACAATTGGTGCAATCCTTGCAGGTATCATTGTATGTATAGTTGTTTCTGCACTTGTAACATATCTGCTTGGTTTTGACCAAAGTGAGGCACATATTTAATGTTCGATATCTTCAAGAAGAAAGAGGAAATTCTGGTTAGAAGTGATAAAGATATAGTTGCTCCTGTTTCGGGAAAAATGATGCCAGCTTCACAACTATCAGATCAGATGTTCAGAGAAGAAATGATGGGACAAACAATTGGTATCCTGCCATCAGACGGTACAATCTGTTCGCCGATAAATGGCACTCTCGAAATGATGTATCCAACTGGTCATGCTTTTGCAGTACGACGCAGTGATAATGAAGGAATCTTAGTCCACATCGGAGTCGATACTGTCAACTTGAAGGGACAAGGATTTAAGGTGTTAAAAAAACAAGGTGCTTCCGTTAATGCTGGAGAGCCTATCGTACTTGCTGACCTGAATATAATCAAGAAAGCAGGTCTTGATACAACTGTTATGTTGGTAATTACAGAACCAACGACAGAAGGAAAGAAAGAAAATTTTGATTCTATCGATATTGTTGAAAAGAACCAAATTATAAACCATTAGGTTTGGTAAAGGGGAAGACTGTTGTGTCTTCCTTTTTTAGTAGAAATTTTTGGTTAAGTAATTAATCCGGGGTTTTTCCGGAAAACTTCCAATAATTTATCCGGGGGTCTGAATCAAAAGTAAAGGCAGTGTGTATCTGGTGAATCGTATGCCAGAATGCACTGCCTTTCTTGTCGTTTGAAGTCTTTCTAGTGAATGTTGTTTAATCCTTTAATGGTTCTGTGTCATCTGTATCAGTGATCTTTGAATCTATTGCAGTCTTTGTGTATTGCCCACGTTCTTTGCCTTCTCTTTTTCTGCTCTTGAGATTATCAGTGATGGAATAAGTGAGGTGCTTGTTCAACGAGTAGATTGATCTGGCACGGAAGCGGTCAAAGTTCGAGAGACCTCTTGATACTGTGATTGCTTCACGCAGTGATCCATTGATGTTCTCTGCCAGCGCATTGCTCTCTTTGCGGTCGTCATAAGGCCGCTGGAAGCTATTGAGGATCTCTTGATGCCAGTTCTGGATCGTTGCGATGAATGTACGGTAGCACGGCAGGTCTGCCTCGAGGAATGTGTCAATTACTTGATCGAACCATTTGCTGCAGTTCTCAGCGGTGGCGTTCTTGTTGAAGTCCCGGTACATTTCTTTCAGTTCATATGCTTTCGTGAGATCCGGATTTACCTTCAGGATCATTTCATACAGGTCCCGATAATTGAGCTTCGTCTTATAGAAGCCGTTATACCTTGGCTCATTATCAAGATTGTATTTGTCTGTCTCAAGAAGTCCATGCCAAGTCTTCAAGAGGTAATAGTTAGATGTTCCGTGATCGTATTGGTTCATGATATCGACACGGAGCCTGGAAAAGCACCGTGAGAGCTCTTCAATCACATGGAACCCATCCGCACAGACCAAGCAGTTCGGCAGGCGGCGCCGAGCGACATCACGGTATGGATCCCATAGGTCCATGGTGACATACTTTACTTTATTGCGTTCTTCTGCTGGTATCTTTTCAAAATAGTTAAGAAGCTCATGCTTGGTGCGGCTCGGCAGTATCTCGAAAAGGTCGCGGCCGTTATTGTCGACCATGACACAGAGATAGGCATTCCCATACTTTGCCATGTCTGAACAGAGCTCATCGATGCCGATGTTGTCAGGGAGATGCAGCCTTGGCACATTGAGAAAGCTGTCAGCGTATACTTCGATGCGTGTCATGCTGACATTGTTCTTCAGGGCAATGTCCTTGTAAGTGAAATGAAGATTGTGGAGATCCTTGGCAATCTGGGTCATCAATGAATAGGATGAATGCAGGGAGCCAGGCGTGAATCTGTTGTCCTCGCGGAATGCGTAATGACAATCTGGGTCCTTGCAGATGTATCTGCGCCGGTGCCAGATGACATAGTGGGTGAATGAGTTCACCGGCATGGTCTGGAAAGTAAAGTCAATAAAGCCTTTGCTCTTTGCTGGCGCACCGCAGACTGGGCAGCACGGATGATGATCCTTGACTGTAAGATGGGTGTAGAAAGCGTCCTTGCGGACAACGTCAAATGTTTCAATGTCATCAGGCTCAAGATTGAGCGTACTGATGATATAATCCTTAATAGGCATGATATGCCTCCCTTCTGTAAGACTTCAATGCGACAGTTGAATTCTAGCACGAAGGGCTTTTTCATTAAGTACAGACCCCGGAGAAATTAAAGACAGTCCACCGGGCAGAAAAAAAGGTGGCCAAATATGACCACCGGATAAATTAATGTCTGTCCATCGACCCCGGAAAAATTAAAGCGCCAAATTTTTATTCTAGTAAAAGGAGAATGAACTATGAGACAAGCAGATATTGTAGTAAAGGCCTATTTCTTTGAATATGGAAAACAGGCTCCGAAGTATTCCGAATTCCCGGGCATTGTGACCAGTGAGAGCATGTTCGGTGGCAAGAGCAGCTGGGCGAACTATACTTCCCGCAAGGAGTCCATCAAAGGATCTATGGAGGATGAGGAGAACGAGATCGGCAGCTTTGCCGGCTATACCGCCAGAGAAGGTGCCACTGAGAATTCCGCAAAGCAGTACTATACACAGACGGATTCAAAAAAGCTCTATACAAAGGAAGACAGGAAGCTCTGGGCTGAACAGTCAAAGAGATATTTCTCTAAGGAAGGCAATCTTGCATGGACGCTTGTTGTGTCCCTGCAGGACACCAGCATGTTAGAAAAGTACTGTCTGAAGGACCAGGAGGATTTTGCAAATATCACATATGAGGCAATGAACAAGATATTCAAGCGTATGCATCTGGATCCGCAGAATATGCTCTGGTGGGAGGACTATCATACCAACAAGAA
>CALEMD010000313.1 GCA_937902945.1 uncultured Erysipelotrichaceae bacterium
AACTCTTTCTGCATATCGGATGCCATGAAACTGAACTCACCGGCAAAGCTGTGGAAGCCTTCGAGAATCTGCCCGTTGATGATGATGCCTCCGCCGACCCCAGTGCCTAGAGCCAATACGACACCGCTGCTGCATCCTTTCAATACACCTGCTTCATATTCACCAAGTACACAGCATTTGCCGTCGTTTGCGACTGAGCAGGGAAGAGCGCAGTGTTCTCTTATCAGCTTTCCTAGAGGCACTTTATCCATAAAGGTCAGTGCGCCGCCGCCGATGACAGTTCCATCAGGATCACTCATCTTTACAGTACCTGGCACACTGATGCCAATGCCTTGAACTCTTGGGTGGGACACAGCAGTATCTTCAATGATGTGAATCAGCATAGCACTGTCAGTACAATGATTTTCGCATTTTCCGTGACTGATCATATGATAATCATGCGTAATTTCTGCCCGTTTGATATCCGTGCCACCAATATCAATTGCCAGATAGCTTTTCTTTTCCATAATTGTCAGCTCCTTGGCTTATTCAGCATCTCAGTACTATCAGTATAGCAGTAAAAGTGAAAGCATCGATATCTGCAGCGTGTGTCTGGCTGTATAACTTTGTGTCGGAATAACAGATAAGAGCGATGGAAAAAGAAAGAAATGTAACTTCGGTATTAAAGTGTCAAAATATATTTCACAAATTATGAAAAATACTTGCAAATTTATGAAAGCACACCTATAATTTTCACAACACAAAGGTATTGGGGATCTGAAAGAGTCATTTGGGGAGGGTTAGCATGTTCAAGTACATACGAAAACGTCTGATCATGATGGTAATACTGCTGATCGGCATGACATTCATAGTATTTGCCAGTCTGTATCTTGCACCTGGCGATCCGGCAGAAATAGCAGCGGGTGCAAGTGCAACTGTAGATGAAGTGGAAAAGATGAGAGTTTACTTGGGGTTGGATAAGTCTTTCCTTGTTCAGTACTTTACATATTTATGGAATCTCCTCCACGGAGACTTAGGGACTTCATTGATTACTCGGCAGCCGATTGCGGCAGAGCTGGCAGTACGTCTTCCCAATACCCTGAATCTTGCATGCTTTGCAATGCTGCTGGCATGTGTGATTGGAATCCCTTTGGGAATTGTGGCGGCTATCCATAAAGATTCCTGGATTGATAATCTATTGACGACAATGTCGCTTGGCGGCATCAGTATTCCTAACTTCTGGCTTGGTACATTGCTGATTCTGTTCTTCTGTGTGAAGCTTGGCTGGTTTCCTACCGGCGGCATGGATCAGCCGTTCTGGACAGCTGAAGGACTGAAGCAGGTATTCCTGCCGGCGCTGTCACTGAGCATGCAGGTAGCGGCTGGATTCACTCGAATTGGAAGATCCAGCATGCTGGATGTTATGCAGTCTGATTATATCCGTACTGCTCGATCAAAAGGACTGAAGAAGAACAAAATTGTATGGGTGCATGGATTGCGCAATGCATTGATTCCAATCATTACCCAGATGGGCACAAGCTTCGGCGGATTGCTTGGCGGTGCCATTGTTACCGAGCAGGTATTTGCAATCAATGGGGTTGGTACATATCTCATCAATGCAATCAGTCAGAGAAACTATTTCGCAGTGCAGAGTACGGTTCTGATCATAGCCTTTATGTTTGTAGCTGTGAATCTGGTTGTCGATATTCTCTATGTCGTCATTGACCCGAGGATTAAATATGAATAGGAGGGAAGGTGTATGAAAAGAGAAAATCCAATCCGTGCAGCATTCGCAAAGCTTTTTCATAACAAACTTGCTACTGTATGCTTCTTCATACTGATTGCCGAACTTATTCTGATTATATTTGCACCGGCATTCACTGCCTGCGATCCTAATAAGACAAATGTTGCCATACGACTGCGGCCTGGTTTCTGGGATTCATCCAATCCTCTGTATTTAGCAGAGCATTGGCTGGGTACAGATGAGCTTGGACGTGATATATGGGCACGTCTATTGTATGGAGGCAGAGTATCACTGGCAGTAGGCTTTATTGCTACCGGAATAGGACTTGTGTTTGGAACATTCTTCGGGATGCTGGCGGGGTATTATAAAAAACTCGAC
>CALEMD010000314.1 GCA_937902945.1 uncultured Erysipelotrichaceae bacterium
GTCAAAGAAAAGAAGGAAGCATTGCTTGTCTGTGACAAGGGTACATATTCCTGTGACATTCTGTATCATGAAAAGGCAGTCAATACAGTCGGTACTGGCGATTCCATGGTGGCTGGATTCCTGATGAACTATCTGCGTACAGCTGATGCGGCAGACAGTTTCCGCTTTGGTTCCTGCTGCGGATCCGCAACTGCCTATTCTAAAGGACTTGCAACACGTGAGAAGATTGATTCCTTCTATGAGAAATCAATACTGAACAGGATTGACTGATCACTCGCTATACAGTTTGACAAGAGCGGAGATGAATGCCCGCTCTTTTTTAGACGGAATTGCCTTATGACGCTGAATCTGCTATATTTTCTGCATGCAGGGAGACAGATAAATGAAGAAAACAATATGTATGATTTTGAGTGCTCTGATGCTGTGCGGATGTGCACAAAACAGCACCGATACAGCCCCAGGGGCATCCGTGACACCGACTGCAGTACCGACAGCATCACCGACAGCAGTTCCGACTGCATCCGCAGAACCAAAGGAAACCATCACAAATCCGGTGGATGTAGAAACATCTGTTCCAGATATGAGCGGCTATACGTTTCTAAAAGACAATGATCCATCTTTTCTGAAGATCAGTTTTCAGGATGCACTCCGCATGTTTGCAGAAGGTGGAACCGGCATTCTGTATTATGGATCGAGCGGATGTCCATGGTGTCAGAGAGCAGTTCCAGTACTCGATGAAGCTGCTGAGGAACAGGGAATTCAGGTATATTACGTAGATACCGGAGTATATGATTTTACCCCGGAAGAATTTGATCAGCTGATGAAGTATACAGAAGTTCTTCTGGTGACAGATTCTGAAGGAGAAAAATCATTTCAGATACCGCAGGTAATTGCCTTGAAAGATGGAGAAATCATCGGCTATCATTTAGCACTTGTAGACGGATTTTCAATCGAAGATGAATCTTCTGATCTGAATGAAGAACAGAGCGAGCAGCTGCTTGCTATTTATAGACAGCTGATACTGTCGGTTACTGATTGACGTGTTATAATCTTAAATATACGGGAGGAATAAATATGGGTGCTCTATGGATTGTTGTAATCATTCTGGTACTGCTTGTTTTCTATGCAATCTCAATCAAAAATTCATTTGTGACACTTGGAAACAAAACTGACGAAGCTTTTTCAACAATGGATGTATATCTGAAGAAAAGATATGATATGATTCCGAATCTGGTGGAAACAGTCAAAGGATATGCCAAGCATGAAGCTGGCACACTGGATGCAGTTATCAGTGCAAGAAACAAGGCGGTATCTGCTGGCACACCGGCTGCAAAGGCAGAGGCTGAATCAGAAGTCAGCAGCACACTGAAGAATCTGTTTGCCTTGACGGAGAGCTATCCGGAACTGAAGGCCAATACGAATTTCCTTCAGCTGCAGAAACAGCTGCAGGATATGGAAAATGAAATTGCGAACAGCCGCAAGTATTACAATGGCTGTGTGCGTCAGTTCAATACAAAAGTTGAACAGTTCCCAAGTTCAATTATTGCCGGCATGTTCAATTATCAGAAACAGCCGATGTTCACTGTAGAAAGTGAAAAAGAAAGAGACAACGTAAAAGTGCAGTTCTAAGATATCGCCGCAAGGCGATATTTTACTAAGGAAAGGATTCTTATGAAACGATTTCTGCAGAAATTATGCATTCTGTCAGCCGTTCTGACTGTGGGCTTTGCGAGCACACAGATATCAGTACAGGCAGATACAGATACAGGATATGAAATAGACCATTATGATGTACAGCTTACAGCTGCAGAGAATGGTGTTTATACAGTTACGGAAACGCTGGATGTGCATTTTCTTGAAAACAGACATGGCATCTACTTGAATATACCTACTGAATACAGCAATTATTCCTGGCAGACTGAAGAAGGAACGCTGATTAAAGATTATCGTTTTCCAGTAGGAAACATTGAAGTACTATCCAATCAGAATTATGAGATCAACTACTATGACAGCGGTGTGCAGATTCAGCTGGGGGATGCTGATTACTATGCTGCTGAATATGAAACTTACAAGGTTTCCTATGAAGTGCATACTAAGGATCTCGAACTGGAAGGAAAACAGATGCTGTACTGGAACCTGATCTCAACAGATTGGAACAGTACAATTCATTCTTCTTCCTTTACGATTGAAATGCCTAAAGAATTTGATGCTTCGCAGCTGAAGTTCTATACAGATGGAACAGAAACAGATACAGCATTGAAGTACACAGTGAACGGCAATACCATTGCCGGATCACTTTCGACAGACATAGTGAACGGCAGAGGCATCACAGTGCTGCTGGATCTGCCGGAAGGATACTTTGATTATTCAGTCAGCAGTTTCGGTTCATATATTGTTGGAACAATCAGTGCAGTATTGACTATCATTGTCGTTCTGCTGTTTATGAAATTCGGACGGGATGATACAGTCATTGATACTGTTGAATTCAAGGCACCGGCAGAACTGACAAGTGCAGGGGTTGGGTACATCATAGATGGAACTGTAGACAATAGAGATGTTACTTCACTGATTCTTGACTGGGCAAACAAAGGATATCTGAATATCGTTGACGAAGAATCTGACCTGACAATGGAAAAGGTACAGGAACTGCCTGCTGATGCGCATCCATATGAGCATAAACTGTTTGATGCTGTATTCAGCAAAGGAGATACCCGTACTTCCAGCAGTATGTCCGAGAATATGTATGAGCCTTTTATGACTGCTAAATCGATGGTTGCTTCGTACTATTCAAAGAAACCGCACAGAGTTTATTCTTCCGGTTCACAGGGCTTTCAGATTCTTGCGGTGGCATTGGCAGGAATCCCGGTATCTATGATGGCGGCTTACAGTGATTATCTGTACAATTTTTCTGAGGGAGAAGCTGTTCTCATATTCCTTGTTCCTATGTTCCTGCTGATAGCTTCAGGAGCTTTGCTTTCCTATGTGCAGCGAAGCTGGCATGGCAGCAATGCTGCCGGCCGGATTGCTTCTTTGATTATTGCGGCGGCACTGACTTTCATTGCCTATGCAGTGGCTGTATCTCTGGCTTTACAGTCAAAGGCAATTCCATTTTGGATGATCATACTCATACTGATATGTTCTTCTGTGATTCTTGTTCTGGGAATGTTTATGGTATCAAGAACACCATTTGGCATATCTATGCTTGGCAAAGTCCGCGGACTTCGTGAATTTATTATGACCGCAGAGAAGGATCGGCTTGATATGCTTGTAAAAGAAGATCCATATATCTTCTATCATATTCTTCCTTATGCTTATGCCTTCAATCTGACAAAAATATGGCAGGACCATTTCAAGAATATGGAAATACCTCGGCCTGACTGGTATTATGGCAGTGTTTACAATCCTTATCTGTTTTACAATCGCATGTACTATCACATGAATGAAATGAGTCATCCTGTACCGCCTGCGACTGGCAGAAGCGGCGGCGGAGGCGGTTTCTCAGGTGGCGGATTCAGCGGCGGCGGAGGCTTCTCCGGAGGCGGATTCGGCGGCAGTTCCGGAGGAAGCTGGTAACTGCAGAAAAACTAACAGTGTATATGCTGGATGTATTTTACATTAGATTTGTTAAACTTTGGTGAATTGAAAAAGTAAATTCCACAGACGGGTAATAAAGTTAAAACCGGAA
>CALEMD010000315.1 GCA_937902945.1 uncultured Erysipelotrichaceae bacterium
ATATGCAAAAACAGATGATGATATGTATCATTGCCAGCGGGGACTTTTCTAATGCGTATTATCACAGTTAATATGGAACATGTTGTACAGAACAGAACCCCAATTGCTGCATGCATTGGTTATTTTGACGGTATGCATATTGGCCATCAGCAGCTGATCAGTAAGACTATCGATGCTGCAAAAAAGTATAATTGTGAGTCGGCACTGATTACTTTTGATCCGGACCCATGGGTAGCAATTAAGGATATTCACGATGTACAGCATCTTATGACTATGCGTCAGAGAATAGGCAAAGCAGCTGATTTAGGAATTCGAAATATCGTAATTCTACATTTCACTAAGGAAATGAGTCAGCTTTCACCGGATGATTTTTACACAAGAATACTTTTGCCATGCAACCTGAAAGCACTGATCTGCGGCTTTGATTTTCATTATGGATTCAAAGGTGCTGGAGATGCAGTGATGCTGAAGAATCATGCTGATTTTGAAGTTGATGTTATTCCTGCTGTTGAAGATGAAAAAGGCAAGATCTCAAGCACGAGAATTACCGGTCTGATCCAGAATGGAAATGTAACCGAAGCAGCAGAGCTGTTAGGCGGATATTACGAAATTGAAGGCAATATTATACATGGCCGTGCAAAAGGTACAAAAATAGGATTTCCAACAGCAAATGTCGATTATTGCGATGAAAACATACTTCCAAAACCTGGGGTTTATGCATGCTATGCATATATAAATGGAAAAAAATTTAAGGCAATGGTAAATCTTGGACATAATCCAACGATGAATTTCAGTAAGAAGCTTTCACTGGAAGCACATATTATTGATTTTGATGATTCTCTTTATGGCAAAAGGGTATCTTTGCAGTTTGTAAAATATTTAAGACCGGAAATGCATTTCCAATGTGTAATTAACTTGCAGATGCAGCTTGAACAGGATTTGAAAAGAACGAGAAGTATTCTTAAATGAACCGTCAGTTTTTAGAGCAGATGCAGTCATTGCTCAAAGATGAATATAATGACTATCTGGATGAAATGAAGAAAGAACCAAATCGCGGATATCGCATCAATCTGCTAAAAACAGACATCGAAGATTTTTTTGCATGCACTGATTTAAGCAATGAACCGACTGGTTTCTGCAGCAATGGCTACAGATTAAGAAAAGATGATACGTCATTGGGAAGAAGTATTCCTTATGCAGCAGGACTGTTCTATATTCAGGAGCCTAGTGCTTCAGCAGCTGTTACAATTATGGATCCGCGGCCAGGGATGAAGATACTGGATCTATGCGCAGCACCAGGATCCAAATCAACTGAAATACTGGAGAAACTGAATAACAGCGGAATACTTGTTGCAAATGAGATCAATCGATCAAGATCCGAAGTGCTATGTGAGAATGTTGAAAGATGCGGAGCTGCCAATGCTGTTATTCTGAATGATACTCCGGCACATATTGCCGATCAGTTTGCTTCCTATTTTGATATGGTGCTATGTGATGCGCCTTGTTCCGGAGAAGGAATGTTTAGAAAAAATCCGGATGCTGAAAAGGAATGGAGTATCGAAAATGTCTGCTCCTGTGCAAAGAGACAGAAAGAGATTTTAGAAGATGCATATAGATGCTTAAAACCAGGAGGAGTTCTTGTGTATAGCACCTGTACTCTCAATACTGTTGAGAATGAAGATGTTATCAATGCATTCATATCAGAGCATTCTGATATGCACACGCAGGATGCTCATGCTTCATTTGGAAGAGGTGCATATAATCGCCATAATGAATCACTGTATGCGGTAAGAATCATGCCAATGGACCATGGTGAGGGGCATTTCATATGCAGAATGATAAAAGAAGATAACGGTGAGACCGGTTTTCTGTCTGCTAAAAAATCTGAAAAAATTCCGGAATTTGTTCTATCGTTTCTAGACAGTCAGCTATCAAAAAGATATCCATATCTGTATATGAATCATGATAAAGTATATGGGGGAACGTATCCATTTATTGAAACTGGCAGATGTATGCTGGTGAGACAGCAGGTGTATTTAGGTAGAATTCAGAAAGATCGCTTTGAACCATCTCATGCTATGTATATGTCTTCGTATTGCAGTTTCCGAAATACTGTCAATCTCAGCGATGAGCAGGCAATGTCATTTTTAATGGGAAATGCACTGATTTATCCATCAGAGAGAGGATATTGCAGCATGCAATGGAAAGGGTTTCCCATCGGCTTTGGAAAAAGTGATGGAAAAACGATAAAGAATCATTATCCAAAAAAGTTGAGAATTAGTGAAAGGAACAGAAATGGAACTGGAACTGTTTGATTTTATTGAAAAGACTATCAGTGAATTTGACATGAATCGAGGATCTTATTCTTATGTAGAGGGAGTCCTTAAGAACCTCTACGGCAGAATGATGCAAGAAAAGAAAGAAACCGTTGTTTCAATTAATACAAGAGTGAAAGCATCGGACAGTCTTAAAGAAAAACTGATTCGGAATAAATTCTATCTTCACTGTAAGAATGCCGAGGATGCCATCGAGCATCTCACAGATCTTGTTGGCATTACAATACAATGTCGATTTATCAGAAATGAAACAGAGCTGTATCAATACCTATTTCAATTTTTTAAACCATGTACATCTGGATACAATGAATGCCTTCTTGATCCAAATCTATTTCTATATCTTCATATGTCACAGCCGCAGCTGCAGAGAAACGGATTTACTATTTTCAGAATTGATGGATATTATCTATTTAATGGAAAAAAGATAAACTATGAACTTCAGATCAAATCAATGGTACATAGTTTCTGGAGTGAAATAGAACATGAAGTAGTATATAAGAATCCTGATTTCGTTTCATATGATCGCTTTCTGAAGGAACTGCTGGCTACTGTGCGGGATAATCTAGATGTGGTAGATAGACAGCTGGAAACAATCTATGACCAGATTGCAGATGAAAGCAGAGCAAAGCAGATTGGAATGGATAGCAAAGGTTTCAAGGTACTGGCAGCCAGTTCTATCAATGAATTGATGAATCAGAAAATGATTGAATCAGTTGGTTTTACAACTGATTTTAAGAAATGCAGCTCTATTCTTGCCCAATATGTGTATATTATTGATTTTCTTAACGGCGATAACAATCAGGCAAGAATGGTTGATTATCTTGAACATCTGAATCTTCTGTCAGTAAGTGAAATGGATTTTAAGAATACAATCAGATTGGAACATGACTTTAAAAGCGATGATCCATTCTGTCAGATTATTGGCAGTTATTGGCAGTCGGTTATGAACGTGGATTTTGAGTGGCATGCGTTCTTTGTGATGCTGTTTGCGATTCAGCCAAGCAGCAGTTCTGAAGATTTCAGTGAGTTCATCAGTGTTATTAAAAAGCTTCTGATTCAGCCGTCATGGTTTGAATCGACATTCAGCAGATACAGCAAAAAAGATCAGAAAGAAACGCAGTCTTATTTTGAAAGAGCTCTTGCGGAAGCATTGATTCAATACGGAAAAATTGAAATGATCCACGAAGACAGGCTTGTGAAAATCATGGATATTTTCCGACGAACAATAGAATCCGTTCAGACGGAATATACCAGTTATGCTTTGCTGCGAAAAAGGATTGATGATCTTGGAGAAACAATGACTCATGAGATTTTGCGAGTATTTCATTGATGCTGGCTGTATATGATATAATAGCATCAGCAAGGAGATGCATATGACACAGGACTATATTGTATTGAAAGATAAAACAGAAAGCGGAATGATAGCTGTTAATAAATCAGTATTCCAATCCATTTCAGAAATTTCAATCCATGAGATTGAAAACGCTGAGACAATTGCAACAACAGCTTTTTCAAAACCGATTCAGATCAAGATAATCAAAAACAAACTCCATATTTATGCTGATATCAAAGTAAAATACGGTGTAAATGTTAATGCAACATGTGAACTGGTTCAAAATAAGATATTCGAAAATGTTACATTCATGACCGGTTTTAAACCATCTGAAGTTGCCGTAAATGTTATTGGCTTCGTGCTTTAAATTTTCTTGACAACATCATTTGTTTCAAGTAACATAGTGGAGTAACAGAAAACGGAAAGAAGAAGCGCCGCTTCTCACCCGACATCCAATGGATCTGGGTATATGCCGAAGTATAGTAATTTAGGCAGGTGCGGCAACTTCGACACCTGCTTTCTTTGTTTCAATAGGAGGACATACTTGTTAAATACGAAACGAAACAAAATCAATGATGATCTGGTAAATGAAAACATCCATTTTCATGAAGTGCTTGTAATCGGCCCAGAAGGTGAGCAGTTAGGTACAATGATGCGTCGCGAAGCTATTGAGAAAGCTTATGAATATGGGCTTGATCTTATGTGTGTTGCGCCGCAGGGTAAACCGCCTGTATGCAAAATCATAGACTACGGAAAGTATCGTTTTAATGAGCAGAAAAAGGCTAGAGAAGCTAAGAAAAAGCAGCACGTCACAGAACTTAAGCCGCTCAGATTGTCTCCTGTCATTGATGAGCATGATTTTGAAACTAAGCTGAATCAGGCTAGAAAATGGGCAGAGGACGGACAGAAGGTCAAAATCGACATGCGATTCAGAGGGCGAATGATTACC
>CALEMD010000316.1 GCA_937902945.1 uncultured Erysipelotrichaceae bacterium
AGTGAATGACATATGTTCCTCTTCCCTGCGTCATGCTTCTGAGTTCTGTAGCATAGTGCTGCATCTCTGACATTGGCACTTCCGCTTCGATTCTCTGATCTTTCTCATCTGCCGCATCCATTCCCATAATGATGCCGCGGCGTTTATTGAAATCTCCAATCAGTGTGCCTGTATATTCTTCAGGGGCAATGACTTCGACCTTTCCAATCGGTTCTAGAAGAATCGGCTTGGCATTTGGCATACCTGCTTTATATGCCAGACGGGCAGCTGCCTTAAAGGCAATATCCTTTGAATCAACCGGATGGTAGGAACCATCATACAGTGTGGCTTTGACTCCAACTACCTTGAAGCCGGCCAGCACACCATGTTCCATGCATTCTCTCAGCCCTGCTTCTACTGCCGGGAAGTACTGTTTCGGAACTGCTCCTCCGAATACTTCTTCACTGAAAACCATTTCTTCAGAATCACATGGTTCAAAGCGTACCCATACATCACCAAACTGACCGGCACCGCCTGACTGTTTCTTATGGCGGCCCTGAGCTTCCGCTTTGCCGCGTATTGTCTCACGATACTGCACAGTTGGAGTGGTTGTATTCACTTCAACTTTATACTTTGATTTCAGCTTGGACAGAATCAGATCAATCTGCTGATCCCCGATTCCATACAGTATCTGTTCATGCGTTTCTGCATTCTTATCAAGACGGATTGTATGGTCTTCTTCGCACATATTGCGGATACCTACGCTCATCTTGTCTTCATCTGCTTTTGTCTTAGGCCAGATCGCAACTGCCAGCATCGGCTCTGGGAAAGCAATTGGGGCATAATGAACAACCTTTGTACGCGTGCACAGTGTATCATTTGTCATCGTTTCCTGCAGTTTGACTACTGCTCCGATATCTCCTGTGAACAGTTTTCCTACGCCAACCTGATATTTTCCATTAATGACAAATATCTGACTGATCTTTTCTGTAAAATCCTTATTGGAGTTATACAGCTGAGAATCACTGTTCATAACCCCGCTCATGACTTTCAGATAGGATATGCGTCCTACGAATGGATCAATCACTGTCTTGAATACAAAGACAGAGAGAGCCTCTTCTTCGTTTGTTTCCATATCCAGAATATCCTTCTTGTCATTATATGCATGCACATGACCCTTTTCTGCATAGCTTGGGAAGTATTCTGTAATCAGATCCATCAGTCTTTCGATGCCTGTCTGCTTGACTGCACTGCCGCAGTAAACCGGACGGATGTCTCCGCTTCTTACACCGATTCTCAATCCTTTTGCAACTTCATTCTCATCAAATTTTTCACCTGAGAAGAATTTTTCCATCAATGCATCATCTGTCATAGCAATTGCTTCTGCTATCTGTGCATAGTATTCATCTACCTGATCCTTCATTTCTGCAGGTACTTCTTCAGGTGTTTCCAGATGATCGTAATACCATGCCTTGCCGCGCAGAATATTGATGCTGCCGATTACCTTTTCATCTTTGACAATTGGCATTTCAAATGGAATAACGCTCTTTCCGAACTGTTCGCGCAGTGCATTGTATGTTTTATCAAATGAAGCATTTTCATCATCTATCTTATTGATAAAGAAGATTGTTGGCAGTTTATGTCTGCTGACAGCCAGTTTATATGCCTTCTCTGTTCCCGGTTCAACACCTTCTTTGCCATTGACGACAATCAGTGCATTGTCTCCAACTGCAAGTCCTGTAACCATTTCACCTTCATAATCCATATACCCTGGTGTATCTATGAAATTGATTTTGCATTTCTCCCATTCAACCGGTGCAAGATGGCAATAGCAGGATAGTCCTCTTCTGCCTTCTTCCGGGTCATAGTCAAGAGCACTTGTTCCGTCAGATCCTCTGCCAGCTCTTTCCAGCATGCCAGTATGCAGCATGCATGCTTCTATCACTGCTGTTTTACCCGCTCCCGAGTGTCCCAGCACAACTACGTTTCTAACTTCATTAGCAAGATAATCTCTCATGTCCTTTTCGCCTTTCCCTTCCTATTTCAGCGTTTCTTTCAGATCGCTGAGGCATTCCTTACGGACATAATGGATTGCCTTATTGCCTTCATTATCCTGAATTTCCTTATCTGCCCCTTTGTCGAGAAGCATCTTCACCAAGGCCGGATATCCGATATATGCAGCTCTCATCAAAGCAGTGCAGCCGCGGTTATCCTGTCTGTTTACATCCGCACCATGTTCCATCAAATAATCAATAATCTCATTCTGATAGGCATTGACTGCCTCCATCAAAGCTGTTCTTCCATCTTCATCTACTGAATTGATATGTGCTCCATGATCCACGAGGTATTTCACTACCTCTGTCTGTCCAAGCAATGCGGCTCTCATCAGAGCAGTCTTACCCTTGTTGTCATGTGAATTGACATCTGCGCCAGCTTCAACAAGCATTTTGCATATAGCAGTATGCCCTTTCTTTGCCGCACCCATCAAAGCAGTCTTATTATTCTTGTCTCTTGCTCTTGTGTCAGCTCCATTGTCCAGCAGAAATCTTACAATCTCTTCATACCCGCGCTTTGAACTGCGCATCAGTGCTGTTCTGCCGTCACCATTCGCGACATTTACATTTGCACCTTTGGAGACCATTGCACAGAGCTTTGCAAAGTCTCCTCTTGCTGCTGCATCGAAGAACTCCTGATTCGTCTGATCCATAAAACAATCCTCCTCTTTCTATTTTCAGAGTATAAAAAAGATGGACATGCTACATCCATCTCAAAGACGATTCAATACTGCCTACGGTGTCCCCGCCAAAAATATCCTCGTTACTTCTCACAATGAAGCACAGTACACGAAAAACGGGTCTGCAAGCGTGTATCATGATCGTTCACTCCAATCTTTATCTCTGATTTCATTGTAACTGATTCTGTTTTTTCTGCAAGCCTTCTGAACCATCTTTCACCGGAAAATCACAATTTATATTTATTAAAATGAAAACGTTTTCATTTTGCTTTTTCTGAAGACTGAGACATATATATAGAACGTACCGGATAAGGAATGACTATGCCTTCTTTTCTGAAATCCACCAGTATTCTCTCCCGAATGCGGCTGCACACTGCAAACGAATCGAGATACGTATGACAGCTGACTGGGAAATGCAGCTGAACACCGCTTTCTAGAAACTCCCAGACCTTTACTTCGCACTGAGGCACATTCTTTCTGATCTGTTCCTCACTTCTGAAATCAACAGCTCCTTCATCTGTTATGACCGCATTGCTGATAACTCTCTTTGCTTTCTCTATGTCAGTATCATATGCAACACTGATATCAAGATACTTAGTGTATGGCTTATCCTCTGTTTCCATATCAACAATAACAGCTTCATCCATCAGGTTATTCGGAACAATGACCGTCGTATTCTCATACGTCCTCAAAACTGTATGTCTGAATGTCACTTCCTGTACCCAGCCTGACATATTCTTCTCAGGCAGCGCAACCATATCCCCTATCTTAAAAGGCTGATGCACAGTAAGCAGAACCCCGCTTATATAGTTTCCGAAGGTCTCCTGTGCTGCTAAACCTAGAATAACAGCTAAAATACTCGACACACCTAGAAAGGCTGTGCTCAGTGAAGACAATGATTTGATTCCGGATAGAACAATCAGAATGGCAATTGCATAGATAATCGTTCTCACAGTTCTGTCAAGATAGCGAAACACCATGACATTCTTGACGCCTTTCTGTATCTGCTTTTCAACAGTTTTATGCAGAATCCGGCATATGACTGCAGCTATGATAAGAACAGCTGCCGAACGCAGCACAAAAGCTAACAATCCGCCGCTGAATACATTTGAACCATATTCCCATATACTTGTTTCTATTTCTTCCATAAATTGCGTCTCCTATTTCAGAAAACCGTCGAATTCCTTATAATCCGGCATGTATTCTTCAATGATCCTATAAAACTTCTTTGAATGATTCGGAACTAGAAAATGCACATATTCATGCAGCAGAACATATGCTGTGCTGCAGGAAGGATAATGCACAAGCCTAGAGCTCATAGTAATCATACCACGAGTCGGATAGCATACTCCCCATCGGCTGGTC